>NZ_JBMKIC010000013.1:0-113699 GCF_049238665.1 Enterobacter cloacae complex sp. IR5450 | reverse complement strand
ATAACGCTTACCGCTCATGGGTACCTCTCTTTAAGTCATCTTAAATGACTCTGAGGTGTCTGTTAAACCTGTGGCGATTCAGAAAGGTAGCCAACTGAAAGCCTTGCTTGATTACATACGCGCGTTGAAGTGAAGAAGCGGGGGGCGAGTTGCCCCCTGACCTTATGCCTTGATTAGCCATTTAGGAGGGATTTCGAGCCATTTCTGACTCTCTTCATCGTAGAAAAATACATCATCTACACCGTGTTCAATCAGATTCACTGGTTTCTCACCTATCGGGAGAGACAACTCCTCAATAAGAACAGCCAAAACACTATTCACCTGATCATTGCCATCCCAGGCAACATTTTTTTCCATGTGTTTTCCATGAAATCCATAGCGGATACGTAACTGCTTGTTGGTCATTACCATCCCCCTACTGTTTGCATTGTCTTGGTACATTGATTCAACAAAATCTCGTTGCTCTCCAGTCAAGGCGAGTATCTCCAACAAAAGAGTTAACTCCCTTCGTATTGATTCCTTATCTGACATACCCACCCTTGAGTGATTAAGATTAATCTCAGGTTATACAGGGTGCAAAAATTGTGCAACTAACAGAATTTGGACAATAAAAGCCTAATGCCCGTTGGTGGTAAGACAACGTGCGGAGCCGTTAGGCGACTTCATCAAGGGTTATGTCAGACAGTGAAGTTTATCAGGATGACCATGTACCCGAAGGAGCGAGGCCGAACCGCTGGCAGAGCTTGCATATGGTCTGCAAGTACCTTGCTCCGCTGCACTTCGCAAGGAGCGTTACCACCATAAACCTGTTTATTCCCTGCAACGTCATCGCGACGTGTGGCATGTGGGAGCATCGGCAAAAAATGCGCTTCACTGTAAGGTTATGAGAAGTGCGATCCGTCGCTGCCTAGTGTAGGCTTTGCGTTCATTGTTGGGCTATCGCGGTAAGAACTTGAAACCACCGCCGACGATTGGCTACACTCTCATCTCACCGAGTAACCATTCGTGACAAGTCTCAAAGTAGTGAACTATGGTAGAACGCCTTAGCATGTTAGTAAGCACTACTGCGTAACATGCTGAAAGAACCGGAGTTTTTTCGAACGGTTCCACCTGGGGAAATTCTGGAGCGGGCGAAGGGAATCGAACCCTCGTATAGAGCTTGGGAAGCTCTCGTTCTACCATTGAACTACGCCCGCTTTGAGGTGCGTAAGGCATTATAGACCTTACGCCTCTTCATACAAGCCTTTACCCCACTAAGTGGCGATTAAATAATCACTTAGCATTTCGGCTTACTGCCCTGCGCCGGAAGATAACGCTGCGGATCGATGGCTGTGGCCTTATAGCGGATCTGGAAGTGCAGCTTCACCGTATCCGTCCCGGTACTGCCCATGGTCGCAATCTTCTGCCCCGCCTTCACGTTCTGCCCGTTATTGACCAGCATCGTGTCGTTATGCGCATAAGCAGTAATGTAGTCCTCACCATGCTTAATCATGATCAGGTTACCGTATCCACGAAGCTGGTTACCGACATAGACCACCTTCCCGGCCCCTGAAGCGTAAACCGGCGTGCCGCGTGCGGCAGCGATATCAATACCTTTATTGCCACCTTCCGAGAGCGAGTACGGCGCAACCACTTTTCCGCTTGCAGGCCAGATCCAGCAGCGCTGACCGACCGGCGGCCAGGATGATTTAGGCACCTGATAGGATGGCGTGACTTTGGCTGTTTTACGCGTTGAGGACTTTTTCCCTGAGGAAGAACCGCCGTTAACCTTGAGCTTCTGCCCTACCTCAATAGTATACGGTGGAGAAATATTATTCAGGCGCGCCAGCTCCTTCACGCTGGTTCCCGTGGCGCGTGAGATGCGGTAGAGCGTGTCCCCGCGCTTAACGGTATAGACTGCACCGGAATAACTGCCCATATCCGAAGATTTACTCCCCGAGCATCCTGCTACAAGTAGCGTCAGCGTCAGGCAGAAAACGGCAATGATCGGGTTTCTCGTCAGGCTTCCTGCAAACAAAACAGCTCCTCGGTCAGCGTGAATGGCGCACTATGATAGCAGCCCAAACTGATGCGGGTCATGCCCTTTTCCGCTCTGTGGGCCAAACCGTTCGCATAAGAATGCAGTATAATAATTCCGCTGATGGTGCTGAACCATTAAGCATTTTGGCACTGGAGCATCAATGAGTATTCAAGAACACGTTATTTTGGTAAATGACCAGGGAAAAGTGATTGGCACTCAGGAGAAGTACGCCGCGCACACGTCACACACCCCGCTACACCTGGCCTTCTCTTCATGGCTGTTTAACGCTAACGGAGAATGTCTGATCACCCGTCGCGCCTTAAGTAAAAAAGCCTGGCCCGGCGTATGGACCAACTCCGTTTGCGGTCATCCACAGGCCGACGAAGCGACAGAGCAGGCGATTATCCGCCGCTGCCGCTTTGAAGTCGGCGCCGAAATCACAGACATCACCCCCATTGCCCCGGAGTTCCGCTACCGTGAAGCCGACCCGTCAGGGATCGTTGAAAACGAAATCTGCCCGGTCTATGCCGCCCGCGTAACGAATACCCTCGCAATCAATGACGATGAAGTGATGGAATATCAGTGGGTGGAGCTGGACGCGCTATTCCGCGCGCTGGACGCCACACCGTGGGCATTTAGCCCGTGGATGGTGCAAGAAGCGAACACTGCGCGTGAAAAACTCAGCGCCTTCGCGGCGCAATAAAAAAGCCCCGGCGATAAACGCACGGGGCTTTTTTTACGTCTTAACGGCTTATTTCACCGGACGCATCGCCGGGAACAGGATCACGTCGCGGATGGTGTGGCTGTTGGTGAACAGCATCACCATACGGTCGATACCAATACCCAGGCCAGCCGTCGGCGGCAGGCCGTGCTCCAGCGCGGTCACGTAGTCTTCGTCGAAGAACATCGCTTCGTCATCGCCTGCCGCTTTCGCGTTAACCTGATCCTGGAAGCGCTGCGCCTGATCTTCTGCATCGTTCAGCTCGCTAAAGCCGTTACCGATTTCGCGGCCCCCGATGAAGAATTCGAAGCGGTCAGTGATTTCCGGGTTCTCGTCATTACGACGCGCCAGCGGAGACACTTCCGCCGGGTATTCGGTGATGAAGGTAGGCTGAATCAGGTGCGCTTCGGCCACTTCTTCGAAGATCTCGGTCACGATACGGCCCAGACCCCAGCTCTTCTCAACCTTAATACCGATGCTTTCAGCGATCGCTTTCGCAGAGTCGAAGTTATCCAGATCCGCCATATTGGTTTCAGGACGGTATTTCTTGATCGCTTCGCGCATGGTCAGTTTTTCGAACGGCTTGCCGAAGTCGAACACCTCTTCACCATAAGGTACCTGGGTGGTGCCCAGAATGTCCTGCGCCAGGGTGCGGAACAGGGATTCGGTCAGCTCGATCAGATCTTTGTAATCCGCATAGGCCATATAGAGTTCCATCATGGTGAACTCTGGGTTATGACGTACGGAGATACCTTCGTTACGGAAGTTACGGTTGATCTCAAACACGCGGTCAAAACCGCCGACCACCAGACGCTTCAGGTACAGTTCCGGCGCGATACGCAGGTACATGTCCAGGTCCAGGGCGTTGTGATGGGTGATGAACGGACGAGCGGAGGCTCCACCTGGGATCACCTGCATCATCGGGGTTTCTACTTCCATAAAGTCGCGGTTAACCATGAACTGGCGAATGCCGGCCATGATCTGGGAGCGAATTTTGAAGGTCTTACGGGATTCATCGTTAGAGATGAGATCCAGGTAACGCTGACGATAGCGCGCTTCCTGATCCTGCAAACCGTGGAACTTGTCCGGCAGCGGGCGCAGGGCTTTTGTCAGCAGACGCAGCTCGGTGCAGTGGATAGACAGTTCACCGGTCTTGGTTTTGAACAGTTTACCTTTAGCGCCCAGGATGTCGCCCAGGTCCCACTTCTTGAACTGCTCGTTGTAGATGCCTTCCGGCAGGTCGTCACGAGAGACGTACAGCTGAATGCGGCCGCCAACGTCCTGTAAGGTCACGAAGGACGCTTTACCCATGATACGACGGGTCATCATGCGGCCCGCCACGGACACTTCAACGTTCAGCGCTTCCAGCTCTTCGTTCTCTTTACCGTCGAAGTCTGCGTGCAGTTGGTCTGAGGTGTGGTCACGACGAAAATCGTTCGGGAACGGCACGCCCTGCTCGCGCAGCGCTGCCAGCTTCTCGCGGCGGGTTTTCAGTTCGTTGTTAAGATCGACTACCGCGTCAGCGCCCTGTGCTTGTTGTTCAGACATGTTGGTTCCTCATAACCCTGCTTTCAAACTTGCTTCGATAAATTGGTCCAGGCTGCCGTCCAGCACCGCCTGCGTGTTACGGGTTTCAACCCCGGTGCGCAGGTCTTTGATGCGGGAGTCATCAAGGACGTAAGAACGGATCTGGCTGCCCCAGCCGATATCGGACTTGTTGTCTTCCATCGCCTGCTTCTCAGCATTTTTCTTCTGCATCTCCAGCTCATAAAGCTTCGCTTTCATCTGCTTCATGGCCTGGTCTTTGTTCTTATGCTGGGAACGGTCGTTCTGGCACTGTGTTACCAGCCCGGTTGGAATGTGGGTAATACGCACCGCAGATTCCGTACGGTTAACGTGCTGACCACCCGCGCCGGATGCGCGGTAAACGTCGATACGCAGGTCCGCCGGGTTGATGTCGATATCGATATCTTCATCCACTTCCGGGTAGACAAACGCGGAGCTGAAGGAGGTGTGACGACGGCCGCCGGAATCGAACGGGCTCTTACGCACCAGGCGGTGAACGCCGGTTTCAGTACGTAGCCAGCCGTAGGCGTAATCGCCAATAATCTTGATGGTGACGGATTTGATACCCGCCACTTCACCTTCGGATTCTTCGATAATCTCGGTTTTGAAACCGCGCGCTTCCGCCCAGCGCAGGTACATGCGCATCAGCATGCTCGCCCAGTCCTGTGCTTCGGTACCGCCAGAACCTGCCTGAATATCGAGATAGCAGTCAGCGCTATCGTATTCGCCGGAGAACATGCGACGGAATTCCAGCTGCGCCAGCTTCTCTTCCAGCACGTCGAGCTCTGCCACGGCTTCGTTAAAGGTTTCTTCGTCGTCGGCTTCGACAGCCAGCTCCAGCAGCCCAGAAACATCTTCCAGACCCTGCGCCATTTGATCCAGCGTATCTACGATGGCTTCGAGGGAAGAACGCTCTTTACCCAGCGCCTGCGCGCGCTCAGGTTCGTTCCAGACGTCCGGCTGTTCCAGCTCGGCGTTTACTTCTTCGAGACGCTCTTTCTTGGCATCGTAGTCAAAGATACCCCCTAAGAACGTCAGAGCGCTCCGTGAGGTCCTGAATGCGGTTTTTTACCGGATTAATTTCAAACATGGTCTGTTTTCTTTTATGAGCTTGTCAAAATGCGGTGATAAGAGCGGGATTGTACCGAATCCACGCCCTTTTTTATAGAGATTACTGACGCTAAATTGGCCAGATATTGTCGATGATGAGCTGAAGGGAGCGGTTACCACGGAACTCGTTAATATCCAGCTTATAGGCCAGCTCAACCTCGCGCACGCCGTTGTCCGGCCAGATGGAGGTATCAACGTTAAAGGCGATGCCGTCGAGCAGCGGTCCGCCGCCGACCGGTTCCACCATCACTTTGAGATGGCGTTCGCCCACGATGCGCTGTTGCAACAAACGAAAACGTCCGTCGAAAAGCGGCTCCGGAAACATCTGCCCCCACGGGCCGGCATCGCGCAGCATCTGCGCCACCTCCATGGTCATTTCAGCCGGTGAAAGCTCACCGTCAGAAACCACTTCACCCTGCAACAGAGCCGGATCGATCCACTCGGTGACCAGTTCGCCAAACAGACGCTGGAACTCGTCGAACTTCGCCTCTTCCAGCGACAGGCCTGCCGCCATCGCGTGACCGCCGAACTTAATCATCAGGTTCGGATGCAGCGTATCCAGACGCTCCAGCGCATCGCGCATATGCAGCCCCTGAATGGAACGACCGGAGCCTTTCAGCGTGCCGTCCCCGGCGGGGGCGAACGCGATCACCGGGCGGTGGAAACGCTCTTTAATACGCGACGCCAGAATGCCCACCACGCCCTGGTGCCATTCGGGGTGATACATCGCCAGCCCGCCCGGCAGGGTGTCACCGCTGCGCTCCAGCTTTTCGCACAGGGTCAGTGCTTCGGCCTGCATCCCCTGCTCAATCTCTTTACGGGTCTGGTTGAGTGCGTCCAGCTCACTGGCCAGCACGCGCGCTTCGCCGATGTTGTCACACAGGAGCAGCGCGACGCCAACCGACATATCGTCCAGCCGCCCCGCCGCGTTCAGGCGCGGGCCGAGGGCAAAACCCAAATCGCTTGCCGCGAGCTTCAGCGGATCGCGGTTGGCAATTTCCAGCAGCGCCTTAATCCCCGGACGGCATTTACCTGCCCGAATGCGGCTTAAGCCCTGCCAGGTGAGAATACGGTTATTGGTATCGAGCGGCACCACGTCCGCCACGGTTCCCAGCGCCACCAGATCGAGATACTCCGCGAGGTTCGGCACGGCAATCCCGCGCGATTCGAACCAGCCCTTATCACGCAGCAACGTGCGTAACGCCAGCATCAGATAAAACGCCACCCCTACTCCGGCCAGCGATTTCGACGGGAAATCGCAGTCGCGCAGGTTCGGGTTAATGATGGCTTCGGCGGCAGGCAGAGTTTCGCCTGGCAGGTGGTGATCGGTGACCAGTACCGGGATCCCCAGCGCATGGGCATGATCGACCCCCGCATGAGAAGAGATCCCGTTATCCACGGTCATGATCATCTGTGCGCCACGGGCATGGGCCTGATCGACCACTTCCGGGCTGAGGCCGTAGCCGTCTTCAAACCGGTTCGGCACCAGGTAAGCCACGTTATCGCAGCCCAGCGCACGCAGGCTGAGTACGCTCAGCGCGGTACTGGTTGCGCCGTCGGCATCGAAATCGCCCACCACGACAATCCGCGTGCCTTCCCGGAACGCGTTGTAGAGCATTTCACTCGCTTGTTCGATGCCACTCAGCGCTTGCCAGGGCAGCATGCCTTTGACGCTGCGCTCAAGATCGCTTGCCGTACGCACGCCACGGCTGGCGTACAGCCGCTTTAGCAGCAGCGGAAGCGTGTCTGGTAAATCCGCGGTTTCACCCGCATCGCGGCGGCGCAGTTTTATCGGGGCTTTCACGCGAATTATTTACCACCCATCTGTTTCTGGTGCTCGTCGAGGAACGCTTTCATCTCTTTTGGCCCCTGGTAGCCCGGCACCACATAGCCGTTACTCAGCACAATGGCTGGCGTACCGCTCACGCCAAACTGTACGCCCAGCGCGTAGTGGTTAGCGATGTCGATATCGCAGGACGCGGGCTTCACGCCTTTGCCGTTCATCGCGTCATCAAAGGCCTTGTTGCGGTCTTTCGCACACCAGATCGCTTTCATATCCTGCTCAGGCTGGCTCTGCACGCCAGCGCGTGGGAAAGCCAGGTAACGCACGGTAATGCCCAGCGCGTTGTAGTCTTTCATCTCTTCATGCAGCTTGTGGCAGTAGCCGCAGGTGATGTCGGTGAAGACGGTAATAACGTGCTTTTCCTGCGCCGCTTTGTAGACAATCATTTCTTTTTCGAGCGCGTTCAGGTTTTTCATCAACAGCTGGTTGGTGACGTTCACCGGCTGCGCGCCGCTCACGTCGTACATGGGTCCCTGAATGATGTGCTTACCGTCTTCGGTCACGTACAGCACGCCGCTGTTGGTCAGCACCGTTTTCATGCCAGCCACCGGCGCTGGCTGGATCTCGCTGCTGGCGACGCCGAGTTTCGTCAGAGACTGTTTAATGGCGGCATCATCCGCATGGGCAAAACCGGAAACCGAAGCTGCCAGCAGGGTGAACAGCGCTAAAGACTTTTTCATATATGTTCCTGTAACAATTCGTCGGCACTCACGCGCGAGGGTGGTGCTGTTGGTGTAGCTGCCGCAGGCGTTCCGTCGCGACATGGGTGTATATTTGCGTCGTTGAAAGATCGCTGTGTCCAAGCAACATCTGCACCACGCGTAAATCAGCGCCGTGGTTTAACAGATGCGTCGCGAAGGCGTGACGCAAAACGTGCGGCGACAGCTTCTCACTGTCAATACCCGCCAGTGTGGCGTAATGTTTAATGCGATGCCAGAACGTTTGTCGCGTCATCTGCTGCGCGCGCTGGCTCGGGAACAATACATCTATGGAGACGCCGTTCAGCAGCCACGGACGCCCGTGTTCCAGATACGTCTCCAGCCAGTAGACCGCCTCTTCACCCAGCGGCACCAGCCGTTCTTTGTTCCCTTTACCGATAACGCGCACCACGCCCTGACGCAGGCTGATATCGCTCATCGTCAGGCCCACCAGCTCGGAAACGCGCAAGCCCGTGGCATACAATAGTTCAAGCATGGCTTTATCGCGTAACTCCAGCGGAAGGTCAACTGCGGGCGACTGTAATAATCTCTCAACTTGTGCTTCGCTGAGATCTTTTGGCAGCCGCTGAGGCAGTTTAGGCGATGCCAGCAGTGCGCTGGGGTCATCCGCGCGGATCTTCTCGCGGTACAGGTGCTGGAACAGGCGGCGCATGGCGCTCAGCAGACGCGCGGAGCTGGTGGCTTTGTACCCCCCTTCCATCCGCTCAGCCAGCAACCCTTGCAGGTCATCGCTTTGCGCGCTTTCAAGCGTCAGCCCCCGATGCGCCAGCCACTCGACCAGCAGCGTGAGATCCCGACGATAGGCGCTGAGCGTATTTTCAGCGAGGTTTTTCTCCAGCCACAGCGCGTCGAGAAACTGTTCGATGAGTGCGAGATCCTTTTCCACATCAGCCCCTTTGGTTCTGCAATCTGGCCATTATGCCTGATTGCCATCGGTTTCTGGTACACTACGCGCAAAGTCATAGCAAGAATTGAGATAGTTACGCGATGAATATTGGTCTGTTCTATGGTTCCAGCACCTGCTACACCGAAATGGCGGCGGAGAAAATTCGTGACATCATTGGCCCGGAACTGGTGACGTTGCATAACCTGAAAGATGACGCGGTTGCCTTGATGGAGCAGTACGATGTGCTGATTCTGGGTATCCCTACCTGGGACTTTGGTGAGATTCAGGAAGACTGGGAAGCCATCTGGGATCAGCTCGATTCAGTCAATTTTGAAGGCAAAATCATTGCGATGTACGGCATGGGCGACCAGCTGGGCTACGGGGAGTGGTTCCTCGACGCGCTCGGCATGCTGCATGACAAACTGGCGCCAAAGGGCGCGACGTTTATCGGCTACTGGCCTACGGAAGGCTATGAGTTCACCAGCCCAAAACCCGTCATTGCCGACGGCCAGCTGTTTGTCGGGCTCGCGCTGGATGAAACCAACCAGTACGATCTCAGCGACGAGCGCCTCCAGACCTGGTGCGAACAAATTCTGGGTGAGATGGCCGAGCAGTTTAGCTGATTTATTCCTGCGTCGGCTGTTGCACGATTAGCCGGCGCAGATCCCGCCACTCCGCGGGATCCATACTGTCTGCGGCCAGCCACAGGTGCTGGCGACGGTTGTCCTCGACCCGACGCAGCCGTAGCATCATCCCGGTGTTAAGCATCCACGGCGTCCCCATCATCTCCCACTCTTTTCCCTGCCAGCGCAGGCGAGAATCCATCAGCAGCTTAATTTCACCCTGACGGGCGTTGATTCGACGCTGGCTGCGCACGCTATCAAACACCACAAACGACAGCAAAAGCAGCCACAGAGGGGTATAGCTTAGCGGCCACGGCACCAATAACACCATTGCCGCGACCAGACCGTGGAGCAGTAAGGACATCCACTGTGAGCGCCACGAGACGCGAAGATCAGATTGCCACAGGACCACGTTCCTGATTCCGTGTTTGAATTAATTGCACCATCCGTTGCAACTCGGTGTCGGCGGGCTTGCCGTGATTCATCAGCCAGTTGAATAAATCCGGATCGTCAGACTCAAGCAGACGGACAAACAGGCGCTTATCGTCATCGCTTAAGCTGTCGTACTCATACTCGAAGAAAGGCATGATGGAGATATCAAGTTCACGCATGCCGCGACGGCACGCCCAGTGAATACGGGCCTTGTTGTTAATATCCATGTTCTGTTTCCTGCATTACGTTTGGCACAGTCGGTATCCCGTTTGGTATTCATTATTGCTCTCCGGGAACACCTGCTAGTGTAACGTGTTTTTGACCGTTTCTTTACTGGAATATTGTGAACCTCGAGCAGGCTCCCTGAATAATCCTTATAAAGACAGCGGATTACACTATTTTGCGTAGCGCCACGCATAACCGCGTAATGGCACGAATGGCCTGCTGAAAGCGCTTGCATTGAATACAGTCTCTTTTACCATTAGGTATTATCAAAGCGTTAAGCAATTCAGGACATCACTATGGCATTTACACCATTTTCTCCTCGCCAGCCCGCCGCCTCTGCGCGTCTGCCGCTGACGCTGATTACTCTTGATGACTGGGCACTGGCGACACTGACCGGTGCGGACAGCGAAAAATACCTGCAAGGCCAGGTCACGGCGGACGTGGCGCAGTTGACTGAGCACCAGCATCTGCTGGCCGCGCATTGCGATCCAAAAGGCAAAATGTGGAGCAACCTGCGTCTGTTCCGCCGTCAGGACGGATTCGCCTTTATTGAGCGCCGCAGCCTGCGTGACGCCCAGCTTAAAGAGCTAAAAAAATACGCGGTCTTTTCTAAAGTCACCATCGCTCCGGACGATGAATACGTTCTGCTGGGGGTCGCGGGTTTCCAGGCGCGTGCAGCGCTGAAAAACCTGTTTGCCGAGCTACCGGATGCTGAAAAACAGCTGGTCAGCGAGGGAGCAACCTCCATTCTGTGGTTCGAACACCCGGCGGAGCGCTTCCTGCTGGTAACCGACGAAGCAACGGCGGAACGCGTCACTGACGCCCTGCGCGGTGAAGCACAGCTCAACAACAGCCAGCAGTGGCTGGCGCTGAACATCGAAGCGGGCCTGCCGGTCATTGACGCGGCAAACAGCGCGCAGTTTATCCCGCAGGCGACAAACATCCAGGCGCTGGGTGGTATCAGCTTTAAGAAGGGCTGCTACACCGGTCAGGAAATGGTGGCGCGTGCGAAATTCCGCGGCGCGAACAAACGCGCCCTGTGGACGCTGGCTGGTCACGCCAGCCGTGTGCCGGAAGCGGGTGAAGATCTTGAGATGAAGATGGGCGAAAACTGGCGCCGTACCGGCACCGTGTTAGCCGCCGTCCAGCTCGATGATGGCCGCCTGCTGGTGCAGGTTGTCATGAATAATGATATGGAGCCCGACAGCGTGTTCCGCGTGCGTGATGATGCAAACACGCTCAGCATTGAGCCGCTGCCGTATTCACTGGAAGATTGATGCTGTATCGCCCGGTGTTGATATTCACCCTCTCCCTGTGGGAGAGGGTCGGGGTGAGGGCATCAGACCGCACCTTACAAAAAAACTACACCTGCCCAACATACAGATAAATTGCCAGGAAGTGACACACGCTGCCGCCCAGCACAAAGCCGTGCCAGATGGCATGGTTGTACGGAATACGCTTGCAGACGTAGAAAATCACGCCCAGCGAGTAGACCACACCGCCCACCGCCAGAAGCGTCACGCCCCCCACCGCCAGCTTAATGGCTAACTGATACACCACAATCAGCGACAGCCAGCCCATTGTCAGATAGGTAACCAGCGACAACACTTTAAACCGGTGCGCAATGGTCAGCTTAAACAGGATCCCCAGCAGCGCCAGGCTCCAGATCACAATCATCAGGCCACGCGACAGCGGTGAGTTGAGCCCCACCAGCAAAAACGGCGTATAGGTACCCGCAATAAGAAGATAGATAGCGCAGTGGTCAAATTTCTTGAGCCATATCTTCGCCCGTTGATGCGGAATCGCGTGATACAGCGTTGAGGCAAGGAAAAGCAGGATCATACTCCCGCCATACAGGCTGTAGCTGGTAATGGCCATCGCGCTGGCGTTGGTATCCACTGCCTGTACCAGCAATAACACTAAGCCGACAATCCCAAAAACCAGGCCAATGCCATGGCTTATACTGTTGGCTACTTCCTCAGCCAGCGAATATCCCTGTGCGATTAATGGTCTGCTCACCATACTTAACTCCGGGAAAACAAAAGATGATTATTCATCGCCAGTCTATGCTAACTGAGAATGATTCCAGTGAACACCTGTTAGCTAAAATAAATCCATAATCAAGATTTATTCTTATAAATCAGTACAATGCAAAAGCAATCCACCGCACAGGTGTAAATGATTTTATTAACACCTGAGTAATCAAGGAGATAAATCCGTCTCCCGCCCTTCTTCATCATGGTATGCTTCAGGAATAGTGTCCGACAGCGAGTTTAGCCATTGTGAGTATGTTCAGCCATTCCGCCATTGCCAGCCTCAACAATCTGGAAATGATGGTCTACAACTATGTCATTAAGAACCGCGATAAAGTGATGTACATGACCATCCGCGAGCTGGCGAATGCGGTGGGCGTTTCCACTACCACTATCCTGCGCTTCTGCCGCAAGCTCAACTGTGATGGTTACTCGGAATTTCGGGTGCGCTTTAAACTCTATCTGGAGCAGAACGAGCCGCAGCAGGCGAATTTTGGTGCCAGTGAAATTATCAGCTTCTTTAAAAGCGTAAATAACGAAGAGTTTGATGCGCTATTAGATAAAGCCGTCGATATTATTTTATCATCTGAACGAATTATTTTTGTCGGTGCGGGCACCTCCGGATCGCTGGCAAAATATGGCGCACGTTTCTTTTCAAATATCGGCAAATTCAGTAACCATATCGACGATCCTTATTTCCCGGTCACTAACGACATGGCTAAAAATGCGCTGGCCATTGTACTCTCCGTCTCCGGCGAAACCGAGGAGATCCTGCGCTTCGCCAGCCAGTTCAGCCTGCATCACTGCAAGGTGCTCTCCGTCACCAGCCATGAACATTCTCGTCTCGCAAAGCTGGCGGACTTTAACCTCTCCTGGCATGTCCCGCAAACGCGTATTGGCGGCGTTTACGATATCACCACGCAAATTCCCGTCATCTATATTCTGGAATCATTAGGCCGAAAACTGGCGAAGAAATTAACAGAATAAAACATCCTGTTTTTTTGATGTGACAAATTACAATTTCCACAAATTGTTATATCGTGACATTTAATTCCGCTTTGCTAGACTCGAAATCAATAAGTCCTGAATTGAGAATAGCAAAGATGAAAAAACTCACCTTACCGAAAGATTTTTTATGGGGCGGCGCGGTGGCGGCGCACCAGGTTGAAGGCGGCTGGAACAAAGGCGGCAAAGGGCCAAGCATCTGCGACGTGCTCACCGGCGGCGCACACGGCGTTCCGCGTGAAATCACGCAGGAAGTGATTGAAGGCAAATATTACCCGAACCACGAAGCCGTCGACTTCTATGGCCATTACAAAGAAGATATTAAGCTGTTTGCCGAGATGGGCTTCAAATGTTTCCGTACCTCCATCGCCTGGACGCGCATCTTCCCGAAAGGCGACGAAACTCAGCCAAACGAAGAGGGGCTGAAGTTTTACGACGACATGTTCGATGAACTGCTGAAGTACAACATCGAGCCGGTGATCACCCTCTCCCACTTTGAAATGCCGCTGCATCTCGTTCAGGAATATGGCGGATGGACCAACCGTAAAGTGGTCGATTTCTTTGTGCGCTTCTCGGAAGTGGTATTTGAGCGCTACAAAAATAAGGTCAAATACTGGATGACCTTCAACGAAATCAACAACCAGCGCAACTGGCGTGCGCCGCTGTTCGGCTACTGCTGCTCTGGCGTGGTCTATACCGAGCACGACAACCCGGAAGAGACCATGTACCAGGTGCTGCACCACCAGTTCGTGGCCAGCGCGCTGGCGGTGAAAGCCGCACGCCGCATTAACCCGGAGATGAAAGTCGGCTGCATGCTGGCGATGGTGGCGCTCTATCCTTACTCCTGCAAGCCAGAGGACGTCATGTTTGCTCAGGAATCCATGCGCGAGCGCTACGTCTTTACCGACGTGCAGCTGCGCGGCTACTACCCGTCTTACGTGCTGAACGAGTGGGAGCGCCGTGGGTTCTCCATCAGGATGGAAGCGGGCGACGAGCAGATCCTGCGTGAGGGCACCTGCGACTACTTAGGTTTCAGCTACTACATGACCAACGCGGTCAAAGCGGAAGGCGGCACCGGTGACGCCATTTCCGGCTTCGAGGGCAGCGTGCCGAACCCGCACGTCAAGGCGTCCGACTGGGGCTGGCAGATTGATCCGGTAGGCCTGCGCTATTCGCTTTGTGAACTGTACGAACGTTATCAGAAGCCGCTGTTTATCGTCGAAAATGGTTTAGGCGCCTACGACAAAGTGGAAGAGGACGGCAGCATCAACGATGACTACCGCATCGACTACCTGCGCGCCCACGTGGAAGAGATGATGAAGGCCGTGACCTGGGACGGCGTGGATCTGATGGGCTATACCCCGTGGGGCTGCATTGACTGCGTCTCCTTCACCACCGGCCAGTACAGTAAGCGCTACGGCTTTATCTACGTCAACAAGCACGACGACGGCACCGGCGACATGTCCCGCTCCCGTAAGAAAAGCTTTGAGTGGTACAAAACCGTGATTGCCAGCAACGGCGAAACGCTGTAACGGCTCGCCCTCTCTGCAAGCGGAGAGGGCAAACCGCTTATCTTCCAGACACTTCTTTACAGCTTTTGCGTTGCCAAAATATGTTCGCCCGATAATATAGGCGTCCTGAATATTTGAGGCGAACATGATCAAGCGACAACGCAACGCTATCCTGCTTGTAGCCCTGGCCTGCCTGGTGGTGCTGATATGCACCGCCCAGCGGATGGCCGGGATGCATGCGCTTGTCATGAACGTCACCGCCACGAGCCAGTCTGTCCAGCAGGGGCAGGAGAGTACCGACGCACCGGTAACCCCGTGTGAGCTTAGCGCCAAGTCGCTGATGTCGGTCCCGCCTGTTTTGTTTGAAGGCGCCCTGATTGCCGTCACACTGCTGCTGGCGTTGCTGGCAGCCAGCCCGCCGCGCCGCGAACGGCAGTGGCCTCCCCGCGTTATCTCCCCGCCCCGGTTAAGGGTGCATCTGCGATTATGCGTCTTCCGTGAATGAGCCTTCGCCTGTTACTTCAGGTTAATTCATCATTTACGGAGATAATTTATGTTTACTGTATTCAGGCGACTGCTGGTCTGCCTGCTTTGGCTATGGCTGCCCCTCAGCCAGGCTGCCGACAGCGGCTGGCTGCGCGCCGCCGATAATCAGCACGCCAGCGTCAGGCTGCGTGCGCAACCCGAAAGCACTGGCGAAACCCGCCTGCTGCTGGACGTCGCCCTGCAAAAAGGCTGGAAAACCTACTGGCGCTCGCCGGGCGAAGGGGGCGTCGCACCCGCGATTAAATGGCATCAGCCCGTCGAGGCGAACTGGCGCTGGCCTGTGCCGCAGCGTTTCGACGTCGCGGGTATCACCACGCAGGGCTATCACGGCGATGTCAGCTTTCCCATCACCCTGCGGGGCGACGTCCCGAAGATCCTGAGCGGCGTGCTTACGCTCTCCACCTGTAGCAACGTCTGTATTCTTACCGACTACCCGTTTTCACTGAACATGACCGCATCCGCAGGCGCCGGTTTTGATTACGATTTCAGTCGGGCCATGGGCACCCTTCCGCTCAGCGGCGGGTTGACCTCAACGCTTAACGCCACCTATGCCCCCGGCAAGCTGACCGTAACGGCGCAGCGTGACGCAGGCTGGCAGGCGCCGTCCCTGTTTATCGACGGTATGGATGATGTTGATTTCGGCAAACCGGCCCTCACCGTGCGCGGTGATTCGCTGGTCGCCACCGTGCCCGTGACGGACAGCTGGGGCGAGGCAGCGCCCAACCTCAGCGGCAAAACCCTGTCGCTGGTTCTGGCCGATAGCGGGCAGGCGCAGGAGTCCAGCCTGAGCATTCAGCCGGGGAACGCCGCGCCGACGCTCTCGTTAGGCTGGGTGCTGCTGATGGCGCTGGCTGGCGGTCTGATCCTTAACGTCATGCCCTGCGTACTGCCCGTGCTGGCCATGAAGCTGGGCACGCTGATGCAAACCGAACGGCAGGCGCGGGGTCAGGTACGCCGACAGTTTCTTGCGTCGGTAGCCGGGATCGTGATCTCGTTCCTCGCGCTGGCGCTGATGATGACGGTTTTACGCTTAGGCAATCAGGCACTCGGCTGGGGGATCCAGTTCCAGAACCCGTGGTTTATTGGTGCGATGGCGATGGTGATGGTGCTTTTCAGCGCCAGCCTGCTGGGGTTGCTTGAAATCCGTCTCCCTTCCGGCGCCAGCACCTTCCTCGCCACGCGCGGCGGTAACGGGCTTGCGGGTCATTTCTGGCAAGGCGCGTTTGCCACGCTGCTGGCGACACCCTGCACCGCGCCGTTCCTGGGTACGGCGGTCTCGGTCGCGCTGGCGGCGCCGCTTCCCCTGCTGTGGGGGATCTTCCTGGCGATGGGTATCGGCATGAGCCTGCCGTGGCTGCTGGTGGCGGCCTGGCCGGGGCTGGCCCAGCGCTTGCCGCGTCCGGGACGCTGGATGAACGTCGTACGCGTAGTGCTGGGGATAATGATGCTCGGCTCATCGCTGTGGCTGCTGAGCCTGCTGACGGTGCACATTGGCAGCCTGCCCGTCATCACGCTGGGCGTGCTCCTGATCCTTACGCTGCTGCTGGTCACCGCCTGGCGCTACCGCTGGCAAACGGCACTGCGCGCCGGGGTATTAGCTGTAGTAGTGGCCGGAGCAGTCGCGTTTGTATCCGGCTCCGGCGGCGAGGGTTCCCGCCGCGATCGTATCCACTGGCAACCGCTCAGCGAGCAGGCCATTGCCCGCGCGCTGGCGGAGAACAAACGGGTGTTCGTCGACGTGACCGCCGACTGGTGCGTGACCTGTAAAGCCAATAAATACAACGTGCTGCTGCGCGACGACGTGCAGGATGCGCTCTCCGCCCCGGACGTTGTCGCCCTGCGCGGCGACTGGAGCCGCCCCTCAGATACCATCAGCCAGTTCTTAACCACGCGCGGCAGCGCCGCCGTGCCGTTTAACCAGATCAACGGACCGGGATTACCGCAGGGCCACGTGCTGCCTGCGTTGTTAAGCCGCGAAGCGGTGCTGAGCACCCTGTCCGATGCAAAAGGAAAATAACATGAGAGCCTTAATTGCCTTACTTCTGCTGTCGTTATCAACGTTCGGTTTCGCCGCACCGTCAGATGACGCTTCCAGCGACCAGCTGGCAAAACTGTTGTTTAACGACCCCAACAGCCCGCGAACCGGCGCGGCATCGCCGAAGCTGACCATCGTCTCCTTCACGGACTACAACTGCCCGTATTGCAAGCAGTTCGACCCAATGCTGGAGAAAATCGTGCAGGAAAATCCCGACGTGCAGCTCATCGTCAAACTGCTGCCGTTTAAGGGACAAAGCTCGGTAAATGCCGCGAAAGCGGCGCTCTCGACGTGGCAGCAGGCGCCGGATAAATTCTGGGCGCTGCATCAGCGGCTGATGATGAAAAAGGGCTATCACGATGACGCCAGCATCGCCGCCGCAAAGGTCAAGACCGGAACGGACAGCATTAAAACGGATGATAAAACCTTGGACAGCCTAAAGATGAACCTCATCCTGGCGCAGGTGCTGAATATTCAGGGTACCCCGGCGACCATTATCGGCGACCAGATGGTGGCGGGCGCCATTCCGTATGACGACCTGGAGGGGCTGGTCAAAGAACAGCTGGCAAACGCCCGTGGCAAGTAAGCTTCCGCGCCTGCTGCGCGAGCTGGGCGTGTGGCTGCTCATTGGCGTAGCCGTGAGCCTGGCGGTAGACTATTCCCGCCAGCCCGCGCTGCCGCAGAATTTCTCCGCGACGGCACTGCACACCCTCGACGGTCAGCCCGTCGATCTTATCGCCATGAGTAAGGAGCGACCGCTGCTGGTCTACGTCTGGGCGACATGGTGCGGCGTTTGCCGCTACACCACGCCGTCGGTGGCGGCGCTTGCCGCGGACGGGGGTAACGTGATGTCGGTTGCGCTGCGCTCGGGCGATAACGCGACGCTCGAAACATGGATGAGGAAGAAGAAGGCGATGATGCCCACGGTCAACGACGCCAGCGGAGAACTGGCGCGTGAGTGGGACGTTAAGGTGACGCCAACGCTGGTGGTGATCTCTCACGGTGAGGTGAAGTCGATCACCACCGGCTGGACCAGCGGCTGGGGAATGCGCCTGCGGCTGTGGCTGGCGTCGTAGCGTTACTTCCCGC
Source organism: Enterobacter cloacae complex sp. IR5450 (assembly GCF_049238665.1). Lineage (NCBI taxonomy): Bacteria > Pseudomonadati > Pseudomonadota > Gammaproteobacteria > Enterobacterales > Enterobacteriaceae > Enterobacter > Enterobacter cloacae complex sp. IR5450. Next base: position 95,335 of record NZ_JBMKIC010000013.1, on the reverse strand, counting down.
CAGCCAGCTCCAGGAAGCTACCGGTAACATAGGAGGCTTTGTCGCTCAGCAGCCAGGCAATGGCCTGGGCGACCTCCTCCGGCTGACCGCCACGCTGCATCGGTAACATCGACTTCACCCGATCCACACGCCCCGGCTCGCCGCCGGAGGCGTGAATATCGGTATAAATCAGGCCTGGCCGCACGCCGTTAACGCGAATGCCCTGTGCCGCCACCTCCAGCGCGAGGCCGGTAGTCAGGGAATCCACCGCCCCTTTGGAGGCGGCATAATCCACATATTCCCCCGGCGCGCCCAGTCGTGAGGCCGCCGAGGAGACATTCACAATCGCGCCGCCCTTGCCGCCGTGTTTATGCGACATGCGCTTCACCGCTTCACGGCAGCAGAGAAAATAGCCGGTGACGTTGGTAGCCAGCACGCGGTTAATACGTTCAGCGGAGAGGTTTTCAATGGTGGATTGTTCAAACAAAATTCCGGCGTTGTTCACCAGTGCGGCGAGCGGCTCACCTTCGCGATCGAGGCTGGCGAACATCGCCATCACCTGCGCTTCATCGCTGATGTCCGCGCGCACGGCAAAGGCTTTACCGCCCGCGTCCACGATCTGATTAATGACCTCTGTCGCGGCTTTGATGTTGTGATGAAAATTCACCGCAACGGTGTAGCCTTCGCTTGCCAGCTGTAGCGCGGTGGCTTTACCAATACCCCGGCTGGCGCCGGTGACCAGTGCAATTGCCATTCTTTTCTCCCAATAAAAAAGCCGGGTAGCGGCTTCGCTTTACCCGGCCTACGTTACTACAGGAACAACGTTACTGGTATTCGCTCATCGGTACGCAGGAGCAGAACAGGTTACGGTCGCCGTAAACATCATCAAGACGTTTCACGGTTGGCCAGTATTTGTTTACCACACCTGCCGGGAAGACAGCCAGTTCGCGGGTATAACCGTGGTTCCACTCTGCCACCAGTTCGTTCTGGGTATGCGGCGCGTTAACCAGCGGGTTATCTTCCAGCGTCCACTCCCCGCCTTTCACGCGGTCGATTTCGCTGCGGATCGCCAGCATGGCGTTGATAAAGCGATCCAGTTCCACCTTGCTTTCAGACTCGGTCGGCTCAACCATCAGCGTTCCCGCAACCGGGAAGGACATGGTTGGCGCGTGGAATCCGTAGTCGATCAGGCGCTTGGCAATATCCAGCTCGCTGATGCCCGTCTCTTCTTTCAGAGGACGAATATCGAGGATGCATTCGTGCGCCACGCGACCGTCGCGGCCGGTATAGAGCACCGGATAGGCGTCCTTCAGACGCGTTGCGATGTAGTTGGCGTTAAGGATCGCTACCTGGCTGGCCTGCTTCAGCCCTTCCGCGCCCATCATGCGGATATACATCCAGCTGATTGGCAGGATAGAGGCGCTGCCGAACGGTGCCGCGGAGACCGCGCCCTGACGGGTCAGCATGCCTTCAATCTGCACCACGCTGTGGCCCGGCACAAACGGTGCCAGGTGCGCCTTCACGCCGATAGGACCCATGCCCGGGCCGCCACCGCCGTGCGGAATGCAGAACGTTTTATGCAGGTTCAGGTGCGACACATCCGCGCCAATAAAGCCCGGAGAGGTGATGCCCACCTGGGCGTTCATGTTTGCGCCGTCGAGGTAAACCTGGCCGCCGAACTGATGCACCACTTCACACACTTCACGGATGGTCTCTTCGTACACGCCGTGGGTGGATGGGTAGGTCACCATGATGCAGGAGAGTTTGTCGCCCGCCTGCTCGGCTTTGGCGCGCAGGTCGGCCAGATCGATGTTGCCGTTTTTGTCGCACGCCACAACCACCACTTCCATTCCTGCCATCTGGGCAGAAGCCGGGTTGGTACCGTGGGCGGAGCTTGGGATCAGGCAGATATCGCGATGGCCTTCGTTGCGGCTTTCGTGATAGTGACGGATTGCCAGCAGGCCTGCATATTCACCCTGCGCGCCGGAGTTCGGCTGCATGCAGAGCGCGTCATAACCGGTCAGCTTCACCAGCCAGTCGGAGAGCTGGTTGATCATCATGTGATACCCTTCCGCCTGCTCAGCCGGGCAGAACGGGTGCAGCTCAGAGAATTCAGGCCAGGTAATTGGGATCATCTCAGCCGCGGCGTTCAGCTTCATGGTGCAGGAGCCCAGCGGGATCATTGCCTGGTTCAGCGCCAGATCTTTACGTTCCAGTGAGTGCATGTAACGCATCATCTCGGTTTCGCTGTGATAGCGGTTGAACACCGGATGAGTCAGGATCGCGTCGTCGCGCAGCATGCTTTCCTGAATGGAGCGGCTGTCGAGCGCAACCTCTTTGTCGAGCGTATCAACGTCCAGACCGTGTGCGTCACCCAGCAATACGTTGAACAGGGTCAGGATATCGTCACGGGTGGTGCTTTCGTCCAGCGTAATGCCGACCGCATTGTGAATGTCGCTGCGCAGGTTGATTTGCGCTGCCTCGGCGCGCGCCAGCACGGCCGCTTTGTCTGCCACCTCGACGCACAGGGTGTCGAAATAGTGTTCATGACGCAGTCTGAGACCTTTCTGTTGCAGACCGCAGGCCAGGATATCGGCCAGACGGTGGATGCGGCTGGCAATGCGCTTCAGGCCAGCCGGACCGTGGAACACCGCGTACAGGCTGGCAATGTTAGCCAGCAGTACCTGCGAGGTACAGATGTTGGAGTTCGCTTTCTCGCGGCGGATATGCTGCTCGCGGGTCTGCATCGCCATGCGCAGCGCGGTGTTACCGGCGGCATCTTTCGATACGCCGATAATACGGCCTGGCATGGAGCGTTTAAATTCATCTTTCGCGCCAAAGAACGCCGCGTGCGGGCCGCCGTAGCCCATCGGCACGCCGAAACGCTGGGCTGAGCCGAAGACAATATCCGCGCCCTGTTTACCTGGCGCCGTCAGCAGCACCAGCGCCATAAAATCAGCGGCGACGCTAACAATAATCTTACGGGATTTCAGCTCGGCGATCAGTGCGCCGTAGTCGTGTACTTCCCCGGTGGTGCCCACCTGCTGCAACAGCACGCCGAAGACGTCCTGGTGATCCAGCACTTTTTCAGCGTCGTCGACAATCACCTCAAAGCCGAAGGTTTCCGCACGGGTGCGCACCACGTCCAGCGTCTGGGGATGCACGTCCGCCGCGACGAAGAAACGGTTGGCGTTTTTCAGTTTGCTCACGCGCTTCGCCATCGCCATCGCTTCGGCGGCGGCGGTGGCTTCATCCAGCAGCGAGGCAGAGGCGATATCCATACCGGTCAGATCCAGCGTCACCTGCTGGAAGTTCAGCAGCGCTTCCAGACGGCCCTGGGAGACTTCTGGCTGATATGGGGTATAAGCGGTGTACCAGCCCGGGTTTTCCAGCATGTTACGCAGGATCACCGGCGGTAACTGCACGTTGGTGTAGCCCATGCCAATGTAAGACTTATAGCGCTTGTTAAGGCCGGCGATGGCCTTCAGCTCCGCCAGCGCGGCGAACTCCGTCGTGGACTCGCCTACCTGCGGCGGCGTGGCAAGCTGGATGTCCTTTGGCACGATCTGGCCGATCAGTGCGTTTAATGAATCCGCGCCAACTGTCTTCAGCATCTCCTGCTGTTGCTGAGCATCCGGCCCAATGTGACGTTCAATGAAGGCGCCACGGTTTTCAAGCTGGCTTAAAGTCTGTGTCATGAGCGATGGTTCCTGAAACGTGCAGTGAATGTGTTTTCTCCCTCTCCCCTTTGGGGAGAGGGCTGGGGTGAGGGTATCGTCTGTTCCCCTCACCCTACCCTCTCCCCAAAGGGGAGAGGGAAATGGCTTATTCGTCTTCCAGTAGTGCTTCGTACGCGGTCGCATCCAGCAGCGCGGCAACCTGCGCTTCGTCGCTGGCTTTGATCTTGAAGATCCAGCCGCCTTCATACGGTTCGCTGTTCACCAGCTCCGGGGAGTCGCTGAGCGCGTCGTTCACGGCAACAATTTCACCGCTTACCGGGGCGTAGATGTCAGAGGCCGCTTTAACGGATTCCGCCACCGCACAGTCATCGCCTGCGCTCACGGTTGCGCCCACTTCCGGCAGGTCAACAAACACCATGTCGCCCAGCAGCTCCTGCGCGTGCTCGGTGATCCCAACGGTGTAAGTGCCGTCCGCCTCTTTGCGCAGCCACTCGTGTTCTTTGCTGTATTTCAGTTCTGCTGGCACATTGCTCATTGAAGTTCTCCTGATAAAAATAGTTAGGCGACCGGCTTACCGGCGCGAACAAAAATCGGTTTGGTCACGTTGACCGGCATTTCGCGGTTGCGGATCTGCACCACCGCCGTTTCGCCAATCCCCGCCGGCACGCGTGCCAGGGCAATACTGTAGCCGAGCGTCGGGGAGAACGTTCCGCTGGTGATCACGCCTTCGCGATGATTGCCATCGGCATCGGTGAAGCGTACAGGCAGCTCACCGCGCAGAACGCCTTTTTCTTTCATCACCAGGCCTACCAGCTGTTCAGTGCCCTTCTCGCGCTGCATCTCCAGCGCTTCACGACCAATAAAATCACGGTCAGCCGGTTCCCACGCAATGGTCCAGCCCATGTTGGCCGCCAGCGGAGAGACGCCTTCGTCCATCTCCTGACCGTAGAGGTTCATCCCCGCTTCCAGACGCAGCGTATCGCGCGCGCCCAGCCCCGCAGGCTTCACGCCCGCCTCCACCAGCGCACGCCAGAAATCAGCGGCCTTCTCGTTTGGCATGGCAATTTCGTAGCCCGCTTCACCGGTGTAGCCGGTGGTGGCGATAAACAGATCCCCCGCCTGCACGCCGAAGAATGGCTTCATGCCTTCGGTGGCTTTGCGCTGCTCGTCGCTGAACAGAGACGCGGCTTTCGCCTGGGCGTTTGGCCCCTGCACCGCAATCAGCGACAAATCGTCACGAACGGTGATGTCTATGGCGTAAGGTTCAGCGTGTTGGGAAATCCAGGAGAGGTCTTTTTCGCGGGTGGCGGAGTTTACAACGAGGCGGAAGAAATCTTCGGTGAAGTAGTAGACGATGAGGTCGTCAATCACGCCGCCAGAGGCATTGAGCATGCCGGTATAGAGCGCTTTGCCCGGCGTCTTCAGTTTGGCGACGTCATTTGCCAGCAGATAACGCAAAAACTCCCGGGTGCGGCTACCGCGCAGGTCGACAATCGTCATATGAGACACGTCGAACATACCGGCATCGGTGCGCACCGCGTGGTGCTCATCAATCTGCGAGCCGTAGTGCAGCGGCATCATCCAGCCGTGGAAGTCCACCATGCGGGCGCCGCACAACACGTGCTGTTCGTACAAAGGAGTCTGTTGAGCCATCTTTTCCTCATTGAAAAATTCACCGTGAAACCCGGTGTCGGCCTCGCGATCGGGGGCCGACGCAAACGTTCTCTTTTACCTGAACTTACCACCGAAACCGGCGGTTAACCATAAGGTAAAACGGGTCATCACATTAGCTTATGACCAAAAATCGCTGAAAAGCCTACAGAGTTATTCACTGGGAAAATGCGATTAAACCCGCATAAAATTAACATTGATCTAACAGGATTTAGCAGATGCTGATATTTCATGCGGAAAAATGGGCCGAATTTCCGTAACATAAAAATAGTAAGATTAGATTTTCTAATGCGAAAAATGACGTGAAATTAGATTATTTCAAACGAGGAAATTTCCCCGGCGCGCAGGCCGGGAAAATAAAGTGTGACGGGGATCGAGATTAACGTAACCAGTCGGGAAGATCGTTGAGGCCCATTGCCTGACGAAGAAGCTGCGGTTTTACGCCGGGAAGGGTGTCGGCCAGTTTGAGGCCAATATCGCGCAGCAGTTTTTTCGCCGGGTTCGCTCCGGCAAACAGCTCGCGGAAGCCCTGCATACCCGCCAGCATCATAGCCGCACTGTGTTTGCGGCTGCGCTCGTAGCGACGCAGATACAGATGCTGACCAATATCTTTGCCTTCCCGATGCAGGCGACGCAGCTCTTCAACCAGCTCAGCCGCGTCCATAAAGCCGAGGTTCACTCCCTGCCCGGCCAGCGGATGAATGGTATGCGCCGCATCCCCCACCAGCGCCAGACGGTGCGCGGCAAACTGACGCGCGTAGCGACCGGTTAACGGAAACGTCTGGCGTTCGCTTTCAAGCCCGCACAGGCCCAGACGGTTATCAAACGCCACGCATAGCGCCTGACTGAAGGCATCCGGCGTCGTCTCCTGCATCTGCTGCGCTTTCTCCGGCTCTAAGGACCAGACGATGGAGCAGAGATGCGGATCGGCAAGCGGCAGGAAGGCCAGAATGCCGTCATTATGGAAAATCTGGCGCGCCACGCCGCCGTGCGGCTCTTCGGTGCGGATTGTGGCCACCAACGCGTGATGACGGTAATCCCAGAAAGTCAGCGGAATATCCGCTTTGTTACGGAGCCAGGAATTAGCGCCGTCGGCACCCACTACCAGACGCGCAGTCAGCATATCGCCACTTTCAAGAGTGATAAACGCGTCGTTTTCGCCCCACGCCACCTGATGAAGTTTCGCCGGTGCGATCAGCGTGACGTCGCTGCACTGCTGCGCTTTCTGCCACAGCGCGTGGTGGATCACCGCGTTTTCAACGATATGTCCAAGGTGGCTGTAACCCATGCTTTCATCGTCAAACGCGATACGGCCAAAGCTGTCTTTGTCCCACACTTCCATCCCGTGATAGCAACTGGCACGGAGCGCCACGATTTCAGACCAGACGCCAAGGTGCGTCAGTAGCTTTTCGCTGGCGGCATTGATCGCCGAGACGCGCAGCTCCGGCGGTGCATCCTGCGCCACAGGCTGCGGCGCTTTTTGCTCAAGCACGGCCACGCGCAGGCCGCTGCCCTGTAAACCACAGGCCAGCGCCAGTCCTACCATTCCGCCGCCCACAATGGCGACATCAACATTTTGCACGGTCAATACTCCTTAACGCGCGACCCAACCCAGGGTCCGCTGCGCCAGCACATCACGTGCCGGAATGAACAGTTCCATCGCCATCAGCCCAAGGTTGCGACCCGCAACCAGCGGTGCCCAGCGATTGGCAAACAGGTGGACTAAACCGTCGGTGACGCCAATGGTCGCCGCTTTGTCCGCCTGGCGTCGTTTCTGGTAATGGCTCAGCACTGAGTATGCGCCACAATCCTGTTGTTCGCTCCACGTCCGGGCCAGGAGCTCTGCCAGGCTTATCACGTCACGGAGGCCAAGGTTGAAGCCTTGCCCGGCGATGGGGTGCAGCGTCTGCGCGGCGTTGCCGACCAGGGCGACGCGATGGGAGACAGTCTGCGATGCGGTCGTCAGCGCGAGCGGATAGGCCACGCGTTTTCCGGCATGGGTGATGCGCCCAAGCCGCCAGCCGAAGGCTTTTTGCAGCTCGGAACAAAAACGTTCGTCGGACCAGGAGAGAACCTCATCGGCCCGATCCTGCGCATGGCACCATACCAGCGAGCAGCGCCCGTTCGACATCGGCAGCATGGCCAGCGGGCCGTGTTCCGTGAAGCGCTCAAATGCCCTGCCGTTATGCGCGCCAGCCGTAGAGACGTTAGCGATGACCGCCGCCTGCCCATAGGGTTCAGAGCGCCATTCGACGCCGCACTGCGTGGCGATCGCGGAGCGTGAACCATCCGCCGCCACCAGCAGTTGCCCCTCCAGCGTGGTGCCGTTGTCCAGCGTCACGCTGACGGCCTCGTCACGACGGCTAAAGCTGGCGACGCGCGCCGGACAGTGCAGCGTGACGCCAGGCGCGTCCTGTAACAGACGGAACAGCCGCAGCCCTACGTCATGCAGCTCGACAACCTGCCCCAGCGCCTCGATCCGGTAATCGTGAGCATCCAGCGTCACAAACCCGGCATGCCCGCGATCGCTGACGTGAACGGTGTCGATCGCCGTTGCGCAATCCGCTATCGCCTGCCAGATCCCAATACGCGCAAGCTGCTGACAGGTTCCCTGCGCCAGCGCGATAGCGCGGGCGTCGAAACCGGGATGATCGGCCGCCTGCGGCGCGACCGCCTCAACGAGATGCACCGGAAGCTGGCCCTGGGTTAACTGCGAAATAGCCAGCGCCAGAGTAGCGCCGGTCATGCCTCCGCCAACGATGATTACGCTCATTCGCGTGCCGCCGCCATCAGCGCCTCGATGTCGTCGGCTTTTTTCACCACGGTCGCGGTCAGGTTTTCGTTACCGGTTTCCGTGATGACGATGTCATCTTCAATACGAATGCCGATCCCGCGGTACTGTTCCGGCACGTCGGCATCCGGCGCGATGTACAGCCCCGGCTCAACGGTCAGCACCATGCCAGGCTCCAGCACGCGCGAACGTTCCGGACCGTATGCCCCGACGTCATGCACATCCAGCCCCAGCCAGTGGCTCAGGCCGTGCATAAAGTACGGACGATGGGCGTTTTCGGTTATAAGGGTGTCCACATCGCCTTTCAGAATGCCGAGCTTCACCAGCCCGGTAATCATGATGCGTACCACCTCGCCCGTAACCTCCTGAATGGAGGTGCCAGGGCGGAACAGCGTCAGCGCGGTCTCCAGAGACTCAAGCACGATGTCATAGATTTCACGCTGCGCGGTGGTGAATTTACCGTTCACCGGGAAGGTACGGGTGATGTCGCCCGCGTAACCCTGATATTCACAGCCGGCGTCAATCAGCACCAGATCGCCGTCGCGCAGTTCACTTTCGTTTTCGGTGTAGTGCAGAATGCAGCCATTTTCCCCGCCGCCTACGATGGTGTTATAGGACGGGAAGCGCGCACCGTGACGGTTAAATTCATGGTGAATTTCGCCTTCAAGCTGGTACTCGAACATACCGGGACGGCACTTTTCCATGGCGCGGGTATGCGCCAGGGCGCTGATTTCGCCCGCGCGGCGCATCACGTTCAGCTCTTCTTCAGACTTGAACAGGCGCATCTCATGCACCATCGGTCGCCAGTCCGTCAGGGTGGCGGGTGCAGACAAATTCTGACGTGAGCCTTTACGCAGCTTATCCAGCGCGGTGAAAACAATGTCATCCGCATACGCGTATTCGCCCTGGGCGTGATAGAGCACGTCCAGACCGTTCAGCAGTTGGTAGAGCTGCTGGTTGATTTCGCTGTAGGCCAGCGCGCGGTCCACGCCCAGTTTTTCTGGCGCCGCCTCCTGCCCTAAGCGGCGACCAAACCAGATTTCCGCGGTCAGATCGCGCACGCGGTTAAAAATCACGCTGTGGTTGTGGGTGTCATTGCTTTTAATCAGCACCAGTACCGCTTCCGGCTCGTTAAACCCGGTGAAGTACCAGAAATCACTGCTCTGGCGATAGGGGTATTCGCTGTCGGCGCTGCGCGTCACTTCCGGCGCGGCGAAAATCAGGGCAGCGCTTCCCGGCTGCATTTTTGCCAGCAGCGCCTGACGACGGCGAGAATACTCTTGACTGGAGATAACCATGACACCCTCCTGTGCGTTATTTTTCTTAGTGTAATGTTGGCTTGCGAACTTCCGGCGCGGTCGGCTGCGAGCGCGTAAAATTGTCGTGGCACAGCAGAGACGCCACGCGCACGTACTCGATAATCTCTTCGAGAGACATCTCCAGCTCTTCCTGGTCTTCGTCTTCATCGTAGCCGAGCTGGGCGATGTTGCGCAGATCGTCGATCGCTTCACCCGCTTCGCCGGTCACTTTATCCAGTTTAGGCTGGGTTACGCCCAGGCCAAGAAGATAGTGGTTTACCCAACCCGCGAGCGCATCAGCGCGATCGAAGACGCTGACATCGTCGCCTTCAGGCAGATAAAGCTGAAAAAGAAAGCCATCGTCTTCCAGGGAATCGCTGGTTGCGGCGTGCATTTTACGCAGCGCTTCCGCCAGTTCGTGGCCAAACGCCAGCCCTTCGTTGGTGAGGTCGTGGATCAGCGGCTGCCATGAGCTGTCGCTGTTTCCGCCGCACAGTATGCCGCTGATCAGACCGTGCATTTCGGCAGGGGTCAGACCGACTCCCTGCTGGTTCAGTAACTGGTTTAAATCCTTGTAACCAGGCATTTCGTTCTGTATAGACATACGCATTCGTCATCAAAGGGAGGATATTCATGATATGCTACCACTTTGGACCCTGGTGATACCAGAAAAGGGCTTGTATCTTCACATCAGGGTAGCTATAGTGTCGCCCCTTCGCAGCCCCCGGGGCAGTAAGCGAAGGCAGCGCAGTCAATCAGCAGGAAGGTGGCATGTCTGCACAACCCGTCGATCTCCAGATTTTTGGCCGTTCACTGCGAGTGAATTGTCCGCCTGAACAAAGGGATGCCTTGAATCAGGCTGCGGACGATTTGAATCAGCGGTTGCAAGATCTAAAAGAACGCACTAGAGTCACAAATACTGAGCAGCTGGTTTTCATCGCCGCGTTGAACATCAGCTATGAACTGACTCAGGAAAAAGCGAAGACCCGCGATTACGCGGCAAGCATGGAGCAGCGCATTAAAATGCTCCAGCAGACCATAGAACAGGCATTGCTTGATCAAGGTCGCAGTCCCGAAAGACCGGGACCAAAGTTTGAATAACACTTCTCAGTTGACTATGGTAGAGTAACTGTGAAGACAAAATTTCTCTGAGATGTTCGCAAGCGGGCCAGTCCCCTGAGCCGATATTTCATACCACAAGAATGTGGCGCTCCATGGTTGGTGAGCACGCTCGGTCCGTCCGAGAAGCCTTAAAACTATGACGACACATTCACCTTGAACCAAGGGTTCAAGGGTTACAGCCTGCGGCGGCATCTCGGAGATTCCCTCTCTTTTCTTCTACCGACTACCATGACTCAATTCCCTGAAGTTTCTGCTTCACGCCAGGACATCCGTCAGCTTATTCGCCAGCGTCGTCGCGCCTTAAGCGCCGAGCAACAGGCACATTTTGCCCAGCAGGCCGCCGCCCGCATGATGGACTATCCGCCTGTGGTGATGGCAAACACCGTCGCCCTGTTTCTCTCGTTTGATGGTGAGCTGGATACCCAACCGCTTATCGACCAGCTCTGGCGCGCCGGGAAAAAAGTTTATCTGCCGGTGCTACATCCCTTTAGCCGAGGCAATCTGCTGTTTCTGCACTACCATCCGCACAGCGAGCTGGTGGTAAATCGTCTGAAAATCACAGAACCCAAACTCGACGTGCGCGATGTGCTCCCGCTTTCCGGGCTGGATGTGCTGATTACGCCGCTGGTGGCGTTTGACGAGCAGGGCCAGCGATTAGGCATGGGCGGGGGGTTCTACGACAGGACGCTACAAAACTGGCAGCAGTACGGATTGCAGCCGGTGGGGTATGCGCATGATTGCCAGGGCGTGGAGGTATTACCCGTAGAGAAATGGGATGTGCCGTTGCCGGCGGTGGTGACGCCCAGTAAAACCTGGACCTGGTAGAATAAAGCCGGGTGGCGGCTACGCCTTACCCGGCCTACATAAATCATCGAACATTGTAGGTCGGGTAAGCGTAAGCGCCACCCGACATCACAGACCGCACCATCAGTACAGCAGACGCGCGCGAATCGTCCCCGGAATGGCCTTCATGCTCTGCAATGCTTTCTCGGCGATGTCTTCATCCGCTTCAATATCAATAACCACATAACCCATCTGCGAGTTAGTTTGCAGATACTGCGCAGCAATGTTAACGCCCTGCTCGGCAAAGATCTGGTTGATGGCGGTCAGCACGCCAGGACGGTTTTCGTGGATGTGCAGCAGACGACGCCCACCGTGCAGCGGCAGAGACACCTCCGGGAAGTTCACCGCAGAGAGCGTTGAACCGTTGTCGGAATATTTACTCAGTTTACCCGCCACTTCCAGGCCGATATTCTCCTGCGCTTCCTGAGTAGAACCGCCGATGTGCGGCGTCAGAATCACGTTGTCGAACTCGCACAGCGGAGAGGTGAACGGATCGCTGTTGGTGGCCGGTTCCGTCGGGAATACGTCAATCGCCGCACCCGCCAGATGTTTACGCTTCAGCGCGTCGCACAGTGCAGGAATGTCAACCACGGTACCGCGCGCGGCGTTGATCAGCAGAGAGCCCGGCTTCATCAGCGCCAGCTCTTCTGCGCCCATCATGTTTTTGGTGGACGCATTTTCCGGCACGTGCAGGCTTACCACGTCACTCATATTCAGCAGGTCAGACAGGTGTTGAACCTGGGTGGCATTGCCTAACGGCAGCTTGCTTTCGATATCGTAAAAATAGACATGCATACCGAGAGATTCCGCCAGAATCCCCAACTGGGTACCGATGTGGCCATAGCCGATGATACCCAGTTTTTTCCCACGGGCTTCGTAGGAGCCCGCAGCCAGCTTATTCCACACGCCGCGGTGCGCTTTGGCGTTAGCCTCCGGAATGCCGCGAAGCAGCAGCAGCAGCTCGCCAATTACCAGCTCCGCCACGGAACGGGTGTTAGAGAACGGCGCGTTAAAGACCGGGATACCGCGTTTTGCGGCGGCATTCAGATCAACCTGGTTGGTGCCGATGCAGAAACAGCCAATCGCCACCAGCTTTTCCGCCGCAGCAATAACGTCTTCAGTCAGTTGGGTACGGGATCGCAGGCCAATGAAATGGGCATCACGGATGGACGCTTTCAGCTCTTCGGTATCGAGCGCGCCTTTGTGAAATTCGATGTTGGTGTAGCCTGCTGCGCGAAGGCTATCGATTGCTTTTTGATGCACGCCCTCGACCAGCAGGAATTTAATCTTGTCTTTCTCCAGTGATACCTTTGCCATTTACCCGACCCTGTTTTTGTCTGAACTGATGTTGTGCTGGATATAAATCCGCTGTAGCCAACATATCAAAAAAAACTATTGCAGCAATATGAACGTTTGCGTCAGTACGCTGAAGGAAAGTCATACAGCGCAAAATGGCAGAGGAAAATGCTATGGAAATTTACAAACGCGGAAGGATCGGCAAAAGAGACATAAAAACGTGACACAAGTCACCGAATTTAGCGTTTCAAAAATTTTTTAGCGGGGGGAGGACTCCCCCCGTCAGATCATTTTACGATGGTTTTCACACCGTCAGCGGTGCCGATCAGCGCCACATCCGCGCCACGGTTGGCAAATAACCCTACGGTAACAACGCCTGGAATGCCGTTGATCGCATTTTCCAGCGCAATGGCATCGAGGATCTCAAGGCCGTGAACGTCGAGGATCACGTTGCCGTTGTCGGTCACCACACCCTGACGGTATTCCGGACGACCGCCCAGCTTCACAAGTTGACGGGCAACCGCGCTGCGCGCCATCGGGATCACTTCGACCGGCAGCGGGAAATTCCCCAGAATGTCGACCTGCTTGGAGGCGTCCGCGATGCAGATGAACTTATCCGCCACGGAAGCGATGATTTTTTCGCGGGTCAGCGCCGCGCCACCGCCTTTGATCATCTGCATGTGGCCGTTGATTTCATCCGCGCCATCAACGTAAATGCCCAGACGGTCCACTTCGTTGAGGTCGAAAACGGTGATGCCGAGGCTTTTCAGCTTTTCCGTGGAAGCATCGGAGCTGGAAACCGCACCCTCGATCTGCCCCTTCATCGTGCCCAGCGCATCGATAAAGTGTGCCGCCGTGGACCCCGTACCAACACCGACAATGGTACCCGGCTGTACGTACTGGAGAGCGGCCCATCCTACTGCTTTTTTCAGTTCATCCTGCGTCATGATCGTTTTGCCTGTGGTGTGAAAACTCAGGGCGCATTATAGAACACGTCGAATGGATTTCGTCTGCCACGAAGGGAAAATTGTGTCATAGTGCAGATTAAGCAAAATTAAGGAGTCAGCCAGAGCAATGAAACGTCCGGACTACAGAACACTACAGGCACTTGATGCAGTTATTCGTGAACGCGGTTTTGAGCGCGCGGCGCAAAAGCTGTGCATCACCCAGTCCGCCGTATCACAGCGTATCAAACAGCTTGAAAACATGTTCGGGCAGCCGCTGCTGGTGCGTACCGTACCGCCGCGTCCGACAGAGCAAGGACAAAAGCTCCTCGCCCTGCTGCGTCAGGTTGAACTGCTGGAAGATGAATGGCTGGGCGATGAACAAACCGGCTCCACGCCGCTGCTGCTGTCGCTGGCGGTGAACGCCGACAGTCTGGCAACCTGGCTGCTGCCGGCCCTTGCGCCGGTGCTGGCCGACTCCCCAATCCGCCTGAACCTTCAGGTTGAAGACGAGACCCGCACTCAGGAACGCCTGCGCCGTGGCGAAGTGGTTGGGGCGGTCAGTATTCAGCCGCAGGCGCTGCCAAGCTGTCTGGTGGATCAGCTGGGCGCGCTGGATTACCTGTTTGTCGGTTCAAAAGCCTTTGCCGAGCGCTACTTCCCGAACGGCGTGACTCGCGCCGCGCTGCTGAAAGCCCCTGCCGTCGCGTTCGACCATCTGGACGATATGCATCAGGCCTTCCTGCAACAAAACTTCGATTTGCCGCCGGGCAGCGTGCCGTGTCATATCGTTAACTCGTCCGAAGCCTTCGTACAGCTCGCGCGTCAGGGCACGACCTGCTGCATGATCCCGCATTTGCAGATTGAGAAAGAGTTGAAAAGTGGTGAGCTGATTGATTTAACCCCGGGGCTGTATCAGCGCCGGATGCTCTACTGGCACCGTTTTGCCCCGGAAAGCCGCATGATGCGCAACGTCACCGACGCGCTACTGGCGTTTGGGCATAAGGTGTTGAGACAGGATTAATCGCTTGAATTCCCTCTCCCTGTGGGAGAGGGTTAGGGTGAGGGCAAACTACTGCGCCTTAGCCGCCTCAGTTTGCTGAGTTTGAGTTGGCTCCAGCTGGAACACCACATCAACCTGATCGTCGAACTGAATGGTTGGCTGCTCGTAGGTTTCCTGAGCAGAAACCGGCGCGGCGTCAGCCTTCATCATCCGCACCATCGGGCTTGGCTGGTAGTTTGAAACGTGGTAACGGACGCTGTAAACCTGACCGAGCTTGCTCTTGAAGCCGGATGCCAGCTGCTGCGCCTGATGAATGGCATCATCAATTGCCGCTTTACGCGCTTCGTCTTTATATTTTTCCGGTTGCGCAACGCCCAGCGAGACGGAACGAATTTCGTTCAGCCCTGCCTTCAGCGCACCATCCAGCAATCCGTTGAGCTTATCAAGCTGGCGTACAGTCACTTCCACAGTACGCACGGCGCGATAGCCTTTCAGGATGCTTTTGCCGTTCTGGTAGTCGTAATCCGGTTGGGTACGCAGGTTCGCAGAGCTGATGTCTTTTTTCGCGACACCGTTCTGTTCCAGGAAAGAGAGGTATTGCGCAACACGATCGTCTGCCTGTTTCTTGGCGGAAGCAGCATCTTTCGCCGCCACGTTCACTTCAATTGCCAGGGTTGCAACATCGGGTACCGCATCCACACTTGCCGTGCCTGAAGTGACAATGTGCGGGCCGTTTGGCAGTTCATTCGCCTGCACCGACACCGCACCTAAACTTACTAATGCCGCCAGGGCCATCACCTTAAACTTCACTGTCATTCCTCCATGTTGCGAAGAGTGCCCTGTTAACAGGGCTCATGCCAGCAAGCTTAGCGGGTCTTGTTCAGATGTCCATAAGACAACGCTTAGTTGAACAATCCCTGTACGTGATGAATGCCCTCTTTCGCCAACTGGAAGGCAATAAACCACATCACCAGCCCCACCAGGGTATTGATAATGCGCTGCGCTTTGGCGGTACGCAGTCGTGGTGCCAGCCATGCCGCCAGGATCGCAAGACCAAAGAACCAGAGGAAGGAGGCGCTGACCGTACCGAGCGCAAACCAGCGTTTCGGCTCAACGTCCAGCTGTCCGCCCAGGCTGCCCAGCACCACAAAGGTATCAAGGTAGACGTGCGGGTTAAGCCACGTTACGGCGAGCATGGTGACGATAATCTTCCAGCGCCCCTGCTTCATCACTTCGGCGCTCGCCAGCTCAAGATTGCTGCTCATGGCCGTTTTCAGGGCACCAAACCCGTACCACAGCAGAAACGCTACGCCGCCCCAGGTAACCAGCGCCAGCAGCCACGGCGACTGCATCAACAGGGCGCTGCCGCCAAAAATCCCGGCGCAAATCAGCAGCAGATCGCTCACCGCACACAGCAGGGCAATCATCAGATGATACTGGCGGCGAATGCCCTGGTTCATCACGAACGCATTTTGTGGACCAAGGGGAAGGATCATGGCCGCACCTAACACAAGCCCCTGAAAATAATAAGATAACATGACGTAATTCTCGCAGAGTTGTCCTGGAGGCAGACTATACTGCGGGAACGTCATTAGAGGAAATGGATAATATTAATTGGGGATTAGCTGGGCTAATAAAAGAAAAGCCCGGTGTCGCTGACGCTTACCGGGCCTACGGGAGACGTTACTCTGCTTCTTTGACTTTTTTGACGTTTACGTCCATCTGCGGGTACGGGAAGCTGATGCCGTTGGCATCGAAATCACGCTTGATGCGCTCCAGCACATCCCAGTAAACGTTTTGAAGATCGCTGCTTTTGCTCCAGATGCGCACCACAAAATTAATAGATGACGCGCCCAGCTCATTCAGACGAACGGTCTGCTCGCGGTCCTTCAGAATACGGTCATCTGAAGCAATGATGTTGGTAATCAGAGACTTAACCTGATCGATATCGGAGTCGTACGCCACGCTGATGATCAGCTCGTTACGACGCACCGGCTCGCGGGAGAAGTTAATGATATTGCCCGCAATGATTTTCCCGTTCGGGACTACCACAATGCGACCATCCACGGTACGCAGGGTCGTGGAGAAAATCTGAACCTGCAACACGGTACCGGCAATACCGCCCAGATCCACATACTCACCGGAACGGAACGGACGGAAGGTCACCAGCAATACGCCCGCCGCCAGGTTAGACAGCGAACCCTGCAATGCCAGACCAATGGCCAGACCGGCAGCACCGAGCACAGCGATGACGGATGCCGTCTGCACGCCGACACGCCCCAGCGCCGCAATCAGCGTAAAGGCGATAATGCCGTAACGGACCAGCGCGGAGAGGAAATCGGCGACTGTGGCATCAATGTGTCGTGCGACCATCACCCGGTTGACAGCGTTCGAAACGATACGCGCCACGATCATCCCGACAATGATGATGGCAATAGCGGCAACAATATTCACGGCGTAGCTCAGCAGTAGCGCCTGGTTGCGCACCAGCCAGTTACCCGCGTTATTGATGCTGTCTACAACATCAAGTTGTTCCATTTATTCTTCCTTTTGTTAAACCAAAACACAAAATCCATCCCCCATGGAGACAGGCAGGTCAGTAAAGGGTAAACAAAAAGCACCGGCTTTGCCAAACAGATCACAAAATCAGGTATTGCAGGATATTGAAAAAGCATAAAAAAAGGCCCGCATATGCGGACCTTCTTGACGCTATGAACAGCTCAAATTACAGAACGTCAACCGCGTTCAGTTCTTTGAATGCCTGCTCCAGACGAGTAATCATAGAAGTCTGGGCAGCGCGCAGCCATACGCGTGGATCGTAGTATTTCTTGTTCGGCTGGTCTTCGCCTTTCGGGTTGCCCAGCTGACCTTGCAGGTAAGCTTCGTTGGTTTTGTAGTATTGCAGGATACCGTCCCAGGTTGCCCATTGGGTGTCGGTATCGATATTCATTTTCACTACGCCGTAGCTTACGGAATCTTTGATTTCCTGAGCAGAAGAACCGGAACCGCCGTGGAAGACGAAGTTCAGGCTGTTGTGCGGCAGGTTGTGTTTTTTGGACACGTATTCCTGAGAATCACGCAGGATGGTCGGGGTCAGAACCACGTTACCTGGTTTGTATACGCCGTGTACGTTACCGAAGGACGCTGCGATAGTGAAGCGTGGGCTGATTTTGCTCAGCTCGGTGTAAGCGTAATCAACGTCTTCTGGCTGAGTGTACAGTGCAGAAGCGTCCATGTGGCTGTTGTCCACACCGTCTTCTTCACCGCCGGTGCAACCCAGTTCGATTTCCAGGGTCATGCCCATTTTGGACATACGCGCCAGGTACTTAGAGCAGATCTCGATGTTTTCTTCCAGAGACTCTTCGGACAGGTCGATCATGTGAGAAGAGAACAGTGGCTTACCGGTTGCCGCGAAGTGTTTTTCACCTGCGTCCAGCAGACCGTCGATCCATGGCAGCAGTTTTTTCGCGCAGTGGTCAGTGTGCAGGATAACCGGAACACCGTAGTGCTCAGCCATCTGGTGAACGTGATGTGCGCCAGAGATAGCGCCCAGGATTGCAGCACCCTGAGGAATGTCAGTTTTCACGCCTTTACCTGCGATGAACGCAGCGCCGCCGTTAGAGAACTGAACGATAACTGGAGCTTTAACTTTAGCAGCAGTTTCCAGTACGGCGTTGATGGAGTCGGTACCCACGCAGTTAACTGCTGGCAGAGCGAAGTTGTTTTCTTTAGCTACCTGGAACACTTTCTGTACGTCATCACCAGTGATAACGCCAGGTTTTACGAAATCAAAAATTTTAGACATGTTGCTTAGTCCTGTATCTTCGGCCGTTAGAAATGGTGCGAGCTCTGATAAGCGCGCTGAAAATTGGGCAGGTTTCCCTGCCCCTGAATGGCTTACTTCTTAGCGCGCTCTTCGAGCATTGCTACTGCTGGCAGAACTTTGCCTTCCACGAATTCGAGGAATGCGCCGCCACCAGTGGAGATGTAGGAGATCTTGTCAGCGATACCGAACAGGTCGATTGCTGCCAGGGTGTCACCACCGCCTGCGATAGAGAACGCTTCGCTGTCTGCGATTGCGTTAGCCACGATCTCAGTCCCTTTGCGGAAGTTCGGGAATTCGAACACGCCGACAGGACCGTTCCACAGGATAGTTTTTGCGTTTTTAAGGATTTCAGCCAGTTTCTGTGCAGAAACGTCGCCCAGGTCCAGAATCTGCTCTTCATCTTTGATGTCGTTAACAGATTTCAGGGTTGCGGTAGCAGTTTCGGAGAACTCGGTTGCCACGCGAACGTCAGTTGGAACCGGGATATCACAGGTACCCAGCAGACGTTTGGCTTCGTCAACCAGATCCGCTTCGTACAGGGATTTACCCACGTTGTGGCCTTGCGCAGCAACGAAGGTGTTCGCGATACCACCGCCAACGATCAGCTGGTCAGCGATTTTGGACAGAGAATCCAGTACGGTCAGTTTGGTAGAAACTTTAGAACCACCAACGATAGCGACCATTGGACGAGCAGGTTCTTTCAGTGCTTTACCCAGCGCTTCCAGTTCGTCAGCCAGCAGCGGACCTGCACAGGCGACGTCTGCGAATTTACCGATACCGTGGGTAGATGCCTGCGCACGGTGAGCCGTACCGAATGCATCCATCACGAATACGTCGCACAGCGCAGCGTATTTTTTGGACAGGGTTTCGTCGTCTTTCTTTTCGCCTTTGTTGAAGCGAACGTTTTCCAGAACAACCAGCTCACCTTCGGCAACTTCCACGCCGTCCAGGTAATCTTTCACCAGGCGAACCGGGCTGGACAGTTTGTCTTTCAGGTAATTAACAACCGGCAGCAGAGAGAACTCTTCGTTGTACTCGCCTTCAGTTGGACGGCCCAGGTGGGAGGTGACCATCACTTTAGCGCCCTGCTTCAGAGCCAGTTCAATGGTTGGCAGAGATGCACGGATACGCGCGTCGCTGGTCACTTTGCCATCTTTAACCGGTACGTTCAGATCGGCACGGATGAAAACGCGTTTACCTGCCAGATCCAGATCGGTCATCTTAATTACAGACATGGTGAATCCTCTCGTTGATTCTTAAAGTTTTGCAAGCGCAAGGTGCGCTCTACCTGAAACCTTTCGCGGCCATGGCTAACGTGGTGTCGAGCATTCGGTTAGCAAAGCCCCATTCGTTATCACACCAGACCAGCGTCTTGATGAGGTGCGCACCACTGACTCGCGTCTGCGTGCCATCCACGATGGCGCTATGCGGGTCGTGGTTAAAATCTACTGAGACCAACGGTAATTCCGTATAGTCAACTATACCATGAAATGCTCCCTGTGCCGCTTTTTGCAGCAACAGGTTGACTTCACAGGCTTTTACCGGTTTTTTCACCGTCACGCTAAGATCGATTGCGGTGACGTTTATCGTCGGAACGCGCACGGCAATCGCTTCAAAACGATCGTTAAACTGCGGGAAAATACGGGTGATCCCGGCAGCCAGTTTCGTATCCACCGGAATGATTGACTGGCTCGCCGCGCGAGTGCGTCGTAAATCCGGATGGTAGGCGTCGATTACCTGCTGATCGTGCATGGCGGAGTGAATCGTGGTCACGGTGCCGGATTCAATGCCATAAGCATCGTCTAACAGTTTAATGACCGGAATAATGCAGTTGGTGGTGCAGGAGGCGTTGGAGACAATGCGGTGTTCAGCTTGCAGCTCGTGCTGGTTGACGCCAAACACGACGGTGGCGTCGAGGTCGTTACTGCCGGGATGGGAGAACAGCACTTTTTTCGCGCCAGCATTCAGATGCGCTTCGCCATGTTCACGGTTACCGTACACGCCGGTACAGTCCAGCACCACATCCACACCCAGTTCGCGCCAGGGCAGCCCTTCAATACTGTTCTCATGCAGCACGCGGATGGCATCGTCACCGACGAACAGCTGTTCCCTTTCCTGGCGAACATCCCAGGCAAAGCGACCGTGGCTGGTGTCATATTTCAACAAATGCGCCATGCCCGCAGCATCCGCCAGTTCATTGATTGCCACCACGGTGATTTCCGCACGACGCCCGGATTCATATAAAGCACGAACCACGTTGCGCCCGATGCGACCGAAGCCATTAATCGCTACGCGTACGGTCATAGATCTCCTGCAAAGCTATCCCTGAGTTCGAGGTGGCTGAAAGAGTAATCCAGCGACGCCCGAAGGGGAATCCTTGCTGTCACAAACTGCGATTGATTGGTCAATTGTCGAACATTTAATCGACTGAAACGCTTCAGCAAGAATAAGCGAATCGGGGAATAAAAGGAATCTCTGTCCAGATTAAGAGCGATTTTATCTGATCTCCATCACATTTTTCCGGAATAATCCCTTTTCTTCCCGCCACGTAAAAACGCGGCGGGTCGACCGGTGTCCCCACTGAAAGCTGCGGAGGATCAGACGAGTCGGTATTCGCCATTTGCCGACATCATCAGTTCCACATTGGCAGGACGGCTGTGACGCAAAACACGCTCCACGTTTGGCCCGTCGGTGCGCTCATAAAACGCGTCGGCGTCGGCCTGAGAGAGTCCGCCGGCCAGCTTACGTCCCACCAGGCGCGTACGTAACGCTTCGGCGGGGGCGCGAATAAACAATGAAAAATCGCAGTATTCCATCAGCGTTCGCCATCGTTCGTCATCAAGCAGCAGCCAGTTACCCTCAACAATCACGACAGGGGCCGTTACCACGATTGCCTCTTCGACAGGATCGTGCGTTTGTCGGTCATACTGCGGCCAGGTACTGTCGCCCTCTTTTATCTGCCGCAGATGTTGCGCCAGCCTGTCGACATCAAAGGTTTCCGGGGCGCCTTTGTACGCGCGCAGGTTATGCGCTTCCAGCCAGACGTTGTAGTGATGAAATCCATCCATCGGCAACGTCTGGATCGGCGGCATCCCCTCCATCTGACGAGAGAGGAATTCCCAGAAGGCGGTCAGCGTGGATTTGCCCGTCCCGGGCGGCGCGCTGAGAAAAACAATCGTACGTCTGCTGGCGCTGGCGAAATGCCGTTTCGCCAGTTGCCGCAGCAAAGGCTTATGAACATTTTCAATTTCGTCGTCAGGATAATGTGCTTCTACATGTAGCCCGTTAACCGTTAGCCCAATTTTCACGGCGTAAGTTCCTTTAAAATTGTCGTTACCGCCAGGGTGAGCGCCGTCTTGATCATTGCGGTAAAGCGCACCTCAGACCATGCGGCAAAGTCAGCAAATTTCATCGACTCCAGCGCGCTGAATAACGTCGCGTTACGGGTGATGCAATTAACGTTGCTGATAAAATCCCAGGTGATGTCATCGGCGAAGCCAGGGAGGGTATCCTGCTCTTTCAGATACTGATAAAACTGTGAAAAATGCGTAATGTCGGCGTAGAGCCATTTTTCCATTTTCCCCAGCGCATAGATCAGGCGTAACGCCACGTCGATGTCATCAAGCGGCCCACTCCGGGCGAGTAACGGCTTCACTGCATATTCCACGATCTCTTCATCGTTATCGACAAACAGCGACGGCAGAAAACATTTAATGCCCTGGAGCAAAAAAGACTGTGCCGTCGTCATGAATGCGAGGAGGTTATTCTGAGCATCCAGTTGCTCAAGCACGTCGTCTTCTGTCAGCGTCGTCATTTGTATCTCGATAAATCACCGTGAATGCAGAGAGTCTATTATATTACACGTTCGATCTGCGCCGCCGATCAGTAAAGTTTGCGTGCGCACACCCTCCGCAACCTGTTGAATACCTTTAACCAGTTCGCCACCCGTCACGCCCGTCGCGCTGAACAGGATGTCATTGCCCTTAACCAGTTCGCTAAGGGTATAGATACGATTGACTTCCACCTTCATCTCCGCACAGCGACGGTGCTCCTGCACGGCGACCCGACGGTTCTCAGGACTCTCCCCTTTCGCTTCACAAAAATCGATCAGCTCCGCCTGCATTTCGCCACCCAGCGCTTTCACCGCGCAGGCAGAGATCACCCCTTCCGGCGCGCCGCCTGTGGTGTACATCAGATCATAGGGATTATCCTGTAAGCAGGTCAGAACGCTGGCGGCGACGTCGCCATCGGGCAGCGCGAACACTTTCACGCCCAGCTGCCTTGCCTCGGCAATTGCATTATGCAGGCGCGGTTTGTCCAGCGTTACCATCCGCAGATGCTCCAGCGGCTTACCCAGCGCCCGGGCAACGTTGCGAAGGTTTTCTGCCAGCGGGAGATCGAGGCTGATTGCCCCGGTTGCCGCTGCGTTAACCACCAGTTTTTTCATGTACATATCAGGGGCATGAAACAGGCTGCCCTCAGGCGCAAACGCCATCACTGCCAGCGCATTGCTTTGTCCCATCGCCACCATGCGGGTCCCCTCAATGGGATCGACGGCAATATCCACCGCCAGGCCGACGCCGCTTCCGACCTCCTCGCCAATCCACAGCATTGGCGCATGGTCGATCTCACCTTCGCCGATGACGATACGCCCGCGAATCGCTATCGCGTTTAGCGCCTCGCGCATGGCGGTTACCGCCAGCCCGTCGATTCGGTTTTTATCGCCGCACCCGGTTTGCGGCCAGGCGGCCAGCGCCGCCTGTTCCGTGACGCGAAAGAGCGGCCATGCCAGAGACATCATGCGGCCGCCTCCCCAATATCCACCCCAAACTTCGCCAGCAGATAGCGCTCTGCTTTTTCATTCCAGATGCCGTGAGTCTCTTCCACAAGCCTTGCCAGCTCCCGGAAAAGCGGATCGGTTTTACCCTTCTCGGCAAAATCGGCAATGGCCGTTAACGGCATGGTGACACCGTTGTAGATAAGCTTCTTGCCCCCAGGAATGTCCGGCAGATTGAGTACCGTATGCGGCACCGCATCCAGACCGCCGATGTGAGTCACCATAAACGACGGCTGGAGCTGGCCTGTCGCACTCAGCGCAATCGCCTCTTTCATGTCCTCCGTCGAGCCGCCGGAGGTGCCCACCACGTGGGTACTGTTGTAATGGACGTTGTAAAAATTAAACGGCACCTTGAAATTGCTGTCCGTTGGTCCGGCGAAGAAATTCAGGCACCCGTCCTCGGCGAGAAGATCGTCTGCCAGTTCAATGACCGCCGGAACCGCGGCATAGACAAACACGTCGTCAAAGCCTGCATTGTCAGTTAATGCGCTTAACGTAGCGGCAGGGTTCTCCAGTTCGGAGGTATTAACATAGATAAGCTCAATGCCCTTTTGTGCCGCCAGCTCAACCGGCAGGAGTTTTTCCGCCTGCGCAAGGCGTGCCTCATCGATATCCACCACCACAACGCGCGACGGCTGAATCCCGCCGTTAATCGCATAATCAATAGCGCCAATTCCCATCGGCCCGGCGCAGGCCAGAAGCGCAATATTACCTCCTGGTTTCACGCCCATCCGGTGCTCATAGACATATTGTGTCGTATGATAATTGGCGTTATACGCGCCGATAATGCAGCACATGGGTTCCGCCAGCGAAGCCGCCGCAAAATAGGAGCCGTGATAAGGTAAAACGCAGCCCAGATTAATTGCGACTTCTGGAATAATCATATACGTCGCATTGCCGCCAAAATATTCATAGCTGTAGCCAGCAGAATAACCGCTCGGCAATCCCATTGCCGGTTGTAAAACAAAGCGCTGACCTTTTTTAAATTTCCCGGTAAGGTTTTTTCCGACCTCAACAATCACCCCTGCACATTCATGTCCGGTTATGACCGGATGATTTTCCAGATCGTCCGGCACACGTTTATGTTCACTACCTAATTTCGCCGCCTTCCAGGTTGATAAACAAACGCTGTCGGAAATTACGCTCACCAGCAGTTCATTGTCGCTTATTTCGGGCAGTTCGAATTCGCGGATACGAACATCCTGCTTGCCATAAATGGCAGCCACTTTCGTTTTCATAATGACTCCAGGAACCAGATAGATTAATTCGCCGTTAGTTGCTTAAATAACTCGTCAAGCTTAGGATCGCCGAGATAGTTTTTTATCAACACTAACGGTTTGTCACTGACCCGTTTAGCGCGCCCCTCCAGGCTGGCATGGGTAACAATAATGTCCGCGTCGTCAGGCACATTTTCGATGGCATAATGTTTTACTTCGATGTTTTGTCCGGCTTTTTCCAGACGCTTCCGGAATGTCGTCGCGCCCATAGCGCTGGAGCCCATTCCGGCATCGCAGACAAAAGCGATATGCTTAACATCCTGGTAAGTAAACTTGCCTTCCTGCTTCATGGCTTTTACGGCGTTGGCAGAATCATTGAAAGTATCTTCCGTTTCAGCTTCGTTATTTTTATCCATCTTCAGGATAAAAGAGGCGACCGCAAAGGTGACCAGCGTGCCTGCCGTTACGCCAGCAATCGTGGCGAGGAATGCGCCTTTAGGCGTTAACGCGAGGTAGGCGAAAATCGAACCCGGACTTGGGCCAGCCACCAGACCACCGCCTAACAGGTTAAACACCCACGTCCCGCTCATGCCGCCAGCAATCATCGCAATCAGCGTCAACGGTTTCATCAGTACGTAAGGGAAATAGAGCTCATGAATGCCGCCCAGGAAGTGAATGATCATCGCGCCGGGGGCTGACTTCTTCGCCATTCCTTTGCCGAAAAAAGCAAAAGCCAGCAGCAGACCTAAACCCGGCCCGGGGTTGGAGGCCACCATAAAGAAGATGGATTTACCCGTCTCGGAAGCCTGCTGCATCCCCAGCGGATAATAAACACCCTGATCGATAGCGTTATTTAAAAACAGGATTTTTGCCGGTTCGTTAATCAACGACAGCAGCGGCAGGTAGCCTGCATGTACCAGTGATTCAATACACTCTTTAATAAAGTTATTGGCAATCGACACCGCAGGACCGATCACTTCAAATCCCAGCAGGCAGAGGAGCATACCCGCAATACCCAGCGAGAAGTTGTTGATGACCATCTCAAAACCAGCGGGAATGCGTTTATCCAGCAGCCGATCGATGTGCTTAATTACCAGACCGCCGAGTGGCCCCATGATCATTGAGCCGAGGAACATAGGAATATCCGCGCCGATAATCACGCCGATAGTGCCGATCCCCCCCATCACTGCCCCACGTTTGCCGCCAACCAGGTGTCCGCCGGTAGAGCCAATCATCACCGGCAATAAATAGGTGATCATCGGACCAACAATTTTGGCGAAATGCTCATTTGGCATCCAGCCGGTTGGAATAAATAATGCGGTAATAAATCCCCAGGCAATAAAAGCGCCAATATTCGGGATGACCATTGCAGTCAAAAAGCCCCCAAAAGCCTGGACCTTTGCACGAGCAGACTTGTGTTCCATAATAATATCCTGTAAAGGAGAGAATAATTATGCGTGAGCGATAATATCCGCCAACTGCTTTTCTGACTTAGCGGTTAACAACGCCGACAGCCTGTCTTCTTCACATAATAATTCGCTTAATGCCTGGATAGCGCCGATATGTGAATCCGCATCCGCCGCCGATAAACCAATGAGTAATTTTACGGGCTCATCGTCGTCGGCAAACTGCACTTCCTGTTTAAGAAGCGTTAATGACATACCTGTTTTTAAGGCACCGCACTCCGGACGGGCATGAGGCATTGCCACACCCGGAGCGAGAATGTAATAAGGGCCATTAGTAAGCGTCGAGGTTTTAATTGCTTCAATATAATCAGCGTTAATATAATGATTTTGCAGCAAAGACGACATGGAAAAATCAATGGCTTCCTGCCAGTCCTTTGCTGCGGATTTTATTGATATTGAGGATTCAGGGAAATAATCAATTAACCGCATATATCATCCTTATTTTATTTTTAGGGTACAACGTATCGCTAAAAACAAAATACGCCTGCGGTAAAATGAAATCAAACGGAGACAAAATAGCGAGCGTGCCAGAGTGCATTTTAATAAAACGAATAAAAACAGATCGTTAAAAACGATAAATTAAAAAGCAAGTCTATATATGTGATACCCATTGCAAATTAAACATATTATGACTTTGCGTATTTGTGATGGGAATCACCAATTATATGTTGTTAACACAAAAAAATACCTCCAAAATAAAAACGGGCCGCCTGAGCGACCCGTTTTGCATCACTGGGAGAGTTACAGCAGTTCTTTCGCCTTAGCGACAACGTTTTCAACGGTGAAGCCGAACTCTTCAAACAGCTGTTCAGCTGGCGCAGACTCACCAAACGTGGTCATCCCGACGATAGCGCCGTTCAGACCCACGTATTTGAACCAGTAGTCTGCGATACCCGCTTCCACTGCCACGCGAGCGGAGACCGCTTTAGGCAGTACGGATTCGCGGTACGCGGCATCCTGCTTGTCGAACGCATCGGTAGACGGCATGGAAACCACACGCGCCTTCACGCCTTCGGCAGTCAGTTTTTCCCATGCTGCTACAGCCAGTTCAACTTCTGAACCGGTGGCGATGAAGATCAGCTCAGGCTGGCCCGCGCAATCTTTCAGCACGTAACCACCGCGTGCGATGTTCGCCAGCTGCTCTGGAGTACGCTCCTGCTGCGCCAGGTTCTGACGGGAGAGGATCAGCGCGGTTGGACCGTCCTGACGCTCAACGCCGTATTTCCACGCCACCGCAGATTCAACCTGGTCACATGGACGCCATGTGCTCATGTTCGGGGTCACGCGCAGGGAAGCCACCTGCTCTACTGGCTGGTGAGTTGGACCATCTTCGCCCAGACCGATGGAGTCGTGGGTGTAGACCATCACCTGACGCTGTTTCATCAGCGCAGCCATACGCACGGCGTTACGTGCATATTCCACAAACATCAGGAAGGTAGAAGTGTACGGCAGGAAACCACCGTGCAGAGCGATACCGTTGGCAATCGCAGTCATACCGAACTCACGTACACCGTAATGGATGTAGTTACCGGCAGTATCTTCGTTGATTGGCTTAGATCCGGACCACAGGGTCAGGTTTGATGGCGCCAGGTCAGCGGAGCCGCCGAGGAATTCTGGAAGCAGAGGGCCAAACGCTTCGATCGCATTCTGAGATGCTTTACGGCTGGCGATCTTGGCTGGGTTCGCCTGCAACTTCGCGATGAACTCGTTCGCTTTGGCGTCGAAGTCAGACGGCATGTCACCTTTCATACGACGGGTGAACTCAGCCGCTTCCTGTGGGAAGGCTTTCGCGTAAGCCGCGAACTTCTCGTTCCAGGCCGCTTCTTTCGCCTGACCCACTTCTTTCGCATCCCACTGAGCGTAGATTTCAGACGGGATTTCGAAGGCAGGGTGTTTCCAGCCAAGCGCTTCACGGGTCAGTGCAATTTCCGCGTCGCCCAGCGGTGCGCCGTGGGAGTCGTGAGTGCCCGCTTTATTCGGAGAACCGAAGCCGATGATGGTTTTGCACATCAGCAGGGACGGTTTGTCGGTCACGGCGCGCGCTTCTTCTACGGCACGTTTAATCGAGTCAGCATCGTGGCCATCAACGCCGCGCACAACATGCCAGCCGTAGGCTTCGAAACGTGCGGCGGTGTCGTCAGTGAACCAGCCTTCAACGTGGCCGTCGATGGAAATGCCGTTGTCGTCGTAGAACGCAACCAGTTTACCCAGCTTCAGGGTGCCTGCCAGGGAGCACACTTCGTGAGAAATGCCTTCCATCATGCAGCCGTCGCCCAGGAAGACGTAGGTGAAGTGGTCAACGATGTCGTGGCCAGGACGGTTAAACTGCGCCGCCAGGGTCTTCTCTGCAATCGCCATACCTACGGCGTTAGCGATGCCCTGACCCAGCGGACCGGTAGTGGTTTCAACGCCAGCGGTGTAGCCTACTTCCGGATGACCTGGAGTTTTGGAGTGCAGCTGACGGAAGTTTTTCAGCTCTTCGATTGGCAGATCGTAGCCAGTGAGGTGCAGCAGGCTGTAGATCAGCATAGAGCCGTGGCCGTTAGACAGCACGAAACGGTCGCGGTCTGCCCATGCCGGGTTCTGCGGGTTGTGGTTAAGGAAATCACGCCACAGGACTTCGGCGATGTCAGCCATGCCCATAGGGGCGCCCGGGTGGCCGGATTTGGCTTTCTGTACTGCGTCCATGCTCAGCGCACGAATAGCATTAGCAAGCTCTTTACGTGAGGACATTTTAACTCCAGATCGGACTGTTAAAGGCCATGCCCTTGACGACAGCGCGTTTTGGGCTACGCCGGAAAAAAGTGCCAACAATGTAACCCAAGCCGCAGGGCATGTACATGGAGCATTCTTTTGCTGCTTAAGAAATCTCTGGATCATGCTCGCATGTTGCGCAATCTGCTCGCCCGCCCCTGTAGATATTCCTTATACTTAGCCCGACACCGGCTTCGTTGACGGTGCATTTTTCGGAATTAATTCAGATTAACGAGTACGGAAGCAACATCATGAAAATGCGTGCAATCGGGCTGGCTGTGGGAACAACGCTCCTGCTAAGCGGCTGTCAGAATATGGATTCTAACGGCCTGATGACCTCAGGCGCAGAAGCTTTTCAGGCCTACTCACTGAGCGATGCGCAGGTGAAAGCGCTGAGCGACGAGGCCTGTAAGGATATGGATGGAAAAGCTACGCTTGCCCCGGCAAACAGCACCTACACGCAGCGTCTGAACAAGATTGCTTCCGCGCTGGGCGACAACATTAACGGTCAGCCGGTGAACTACAAGGTGTATATGGCGAAAGACGTGAACGCCTTCGCGATGGCTAACGGCTGTATCCGCGTATACAGCGGCCTGATGGACATGATGACCGACAACGAAGTGGAAGCGGTGATCGGCCATGAAATGGGTCACGTTGCTCTGGGTCACGTGAAGAAAGGGATGCAGGTTGCGCTGGGCACCAATGCCGTGCGTGCAGCGGCGGCCTCTGCGGGCGGCATTGTCGGCAGCCTATCCCAGTCGCAGCTGGGCGACGTGGGTGAGAAACTGGTTAACTCCCAGTTCTCCCAGCGTCAGGAGTCGGAAGCGGATGACTACTCTTACGATCTGTTGCGCAAACGCGGCATCAATCCATCAGGTTTAGCCACCAGCTTCGAAAAACTGGCGAAACTGGAGGAAGGCCGTCAAAGCTCCATGTTTGACGATCACCCGGCCTCCGTTGAACGCGCGCAGCATATCCGTGACCGCATGGCGGCAGACGGTATTAAATAATACTCCGGCCCGGTGCGCGCCGCGCTACCGGGCAACAAGACTCAATCAGTACAGCGTTTTCTGTGGCGGCCCGGCAAACTTAAGGGCGCCAATCTGCCCCATCCGCACCTCTACCACCGACGGCCCCGGCATCGCCAGCGCTTCCATCATCACCGCGTCAAAATCCTCGGCCTGCTCAACGCTCCAGGCCTGTAGACCAATCGCCTGCGCCAGCAGGGTAAAATCCGGCGTATGCAGCGCGTTATAATACTGACGCCCGCCAAAATATTTATCCTGAATACCACGCATTACGCCGTAGCCCCCGTCGTTCATGATCAGCAGCGTCACGTTGGCTTTCTCCTGCGCCAGCGTCGCCAGCTCGCCTAAATTGAGGCTCAGGCCGCCGTCGCCCACCAGCCCCACCACCTTGCGCTGTGGGTTGGCAATCGCGGTGCCGATAGCCATCGGCAGCCCCATTCCAATCGCCCCGGCGAGGGAGTGAATATTCATCAGCGGACCGTTAGCCCTGAACAGGCGGCTACCCCACAGGCTGCCGGACACGGTGATATCGCGCACCAGCAGGCCGTCTTTCGGCAGGGCTTTCTCAATGGCGTCGTTAAGCTTCGCATAGGCGCCGCACTGCTCGCGCAGCCCCTGCTCAGCTTGCCCGACAGCCTGCTGTACCTGCGTATCCCACTGGGCGTTGCCCCACTCGCGGCCCTGCACTTTTTCAGCCAGCGCGCCAAGCAGCGCTGAACAATCGGCTATCAACGTGCTATCCATCAGGTAGTTACGGCTTGCTGCCGCCGGGTCGATATCGAGCTGCACCCGCGGGGAAGGCAGCTCAAGCGTCCAGGATCGGGTTTCGTTGCTGCGCAGGCGAGAACCGGCCACCAACGTAAAATCACACTGCGCAATCAGCGCCTCAACCGACGGCGAATTATGGAACGCGCGAAGGCTGGCGCGGTGGTTGTCCGGCAGCACGCCGCGCGCGTGGGTGCTGGAAATCACGGTGATGCCCGCATCCGCCAGTTTTTTCACCGCCTCAGCGCTTCCCAGCGCCCCGCCGCCCAGCCACAGCAGCGGCTGTTTCGCCTGTTTGAGCTGCGCCCACAGCGCGTCAACCATTCCGGTATCCACGGCCGGAGCCGATACCGGTTTGATCGGAGCGGTTACCAGCGACAGCGGAATTTTGGCGCTCTGAATATCAA
Organism: Enterobacter cloacae complex sp. IR5450; assembly: GCF_049238665.1. Lineage (NCBI taxonomy): Bacteria > Pseudomonadati > Pseudomonadota > Gammaproteobacteria > Enterobacterales > Enterobacteriaceae > Enterobacter > Enterobacter cloacae complex sp. IR5450. The sequence goes on along the minus strand of NZ_JBMKIC010000013.1, from coordinate 64,408 downwards.
TCGGGATTTCCACCGAGACCGGTCCGCACGGCGGGGTCTGCGCGTCCTGGATGGCTTTATGCAGAATCGCTATCGCCTGATTCGCATTGCTGATGCGGTACGCCCGTTTTGAGCTGGCCTTCAGGAAGGTCAGCTGGTCACGGGTTTCATGGATAAACCCGGTGTCGGCGTCCAGCCAGGCTTTCTCAACCTGCCCGGTTAAATGCAGCAGCGGCGTGCAGGCATTCATGGCTTCCACCAGCGCGCCTACCGCGTTCCCGGCCCCCGCGCCGGTGCTGGTCAGCGCCACGCCGAGGCCGGAAAAGCGCCCGTGAGCATCGGCCATGGTGACGGAACCGGCTTCACCGCGCGCGGGCACAAAGCGGATATTGTCCCGCTGCCCAACCGCATCCGCGATCGGCAGGTTGTGAATGGAGATGACGCCGTAGATGGCCTCAACCTGATACTGCTCCAGCGTTCTGGCGATGGCGTCGCCGACGGTTATCATTTCGCTCATTGCTCACCCTTTCTCAGTCGCACCAGTGGTTGACGCTGTTACCCGTCGCCAGATAAATGCTCTTTTGTTGCATCCAGGCTTTCAGCCCCTGGATACCCTTCTCGCGGCCCAGACCGCTCTCTTTAAAGCCCCCGAACGGGGTCGAAATCGCAAAAACCTTGTAGGTGTTGATCCACACCGTGCCTGCCTCCAGCTGCTCGCTGAGACGCAGGGCGCGACCAGTATCGCGCCTCCAGATCCCCGCCGCCAGGCCGTACACCGAGTCGTTCGCCTCGTGGATAAGCGTGGCTTCATCGCCAAACGGCATCGCCACCAGCACCGGGCCGAAGATCTCTTCCTGACAGGCGCGGGCGCTGTTGCTCAGCCCTTCGATAATGGTTGGCAGAAAGAAGCTGCCGTTTACCAGAGCGGGATCGGCGGGGATCTCGCCGCCGCACAGCACGCGGCCCCCTTCACGCTTCGCCAGTTCGACGTACTGGATCACGCTCTGGCGATGTTTTTCGTTGATCAGCGGTCCTACATGGACGCCGTCGGTAAACGGATGTCCGACGCGCAGCCCGCGTGTTAATTCCAGCAGCCTCGCCATCAGCGGGGCGTAAATACTCTCGTGGATAAACAGCCGCGACCCGGCGATACACGCCTGCCCCGCCGAGCTGAAAATGCCGTAGCAGATCCCGCGCGCGGCCTGTTCGATATCGGCATCCTCCAGCACGATGGTCGGCGATTTGCCGCCCAGTTCCAGCGAGGCCGGGATCAGTTTTTCCGCCGCCACGTGCGCCAGATGACGGCCCGTGGTGGTGCCGCCGGTAAAGGAAATTTTCCGCACGCGAGGATGACGCGCCAGCGCATCGCCAATCACCGAGCCTTTGCCCGGCAGGACGCTCAGCAGCCCGGCGGGCAGCCCGGCCTGTTCAAAAATCCGCGCCAGCTCCAGCGCCATCAGCGGCGTGGCTTCGGCGGGCTTGAGGATCACCGCGTTCCCGGCGGCAATCGCCGGTGCGACCTTCTGCATTTCGCTGGCAATCGGCGAGTTCCACGGCGTGATGGCCGCCACCACGCCAAGGGGCTCGTAGCAGCTCAGCGTCAGCAGATCCGGCTGGCGCGGCGTCGGAAGTTCCCCTTCCAGCAGCTCGCAGGCGGCGGCAAAGTAGCGCGCCGTTCCCGCCGCGCTCATCACCAGCCCGCGTGCTTCCGCCAGCGGCTTGCCGTTATCACGGCTCTGCATCTGCGCCAGCGCATCGACGCGGGATTCAATAAGATCGGCAACTTTATGCAGGATCTTCGCGCGCATGTGCGGCAGACTGTTACGCCATGCGGGATCGCGCCAGGCGCGCTCTCCGGCGGCTACCGCCTCCTCCAGGTCATCCAGACTGGCGGCATTCAGCGTCGCGTTGATCGACCCGTCTGCCGGAAAGTGGCTCTGCATCGGGTTGCCGCCGCCGCGTCGCCACTGGCCGCCGATAAAAATCTTCAGATCGTCCATCGTCACTCCTCAGCTCAGGGCCAGCTCGCGGCAGGCGCGCACCGCGCTCAGTGCCGCCAGGGTGGAGGTTTTAGGATTAGAAGCCAGCGGCAGTCCGCTCAGTTCCAGATGGAACTCGCCGAATAATCCTTCTACATGCAGCGTGTGGGTGTTACGTTTCGTTGCCGGGTCAACCATCAGTTGCACGCGGGTGTCGTCCATCCCGACGCCGCCGAGCGCCACGGTCGCCGCCACGTTGGCGTTCGCCGGGAACAGGCGCGCCGCCTCGCGGGCGCTGCCCTCGAAGAAAACCTTTGCCTCTGACACCGCATTCAGATCGATAAGCTGCTCGGCATAGCTGCCGCGCCAGCTGGCCGGGCTTTTGCGCGACTGATAGGTAACGCGCTCAAGCCCGCCCTCTTTCGCCGCCGCCAGCCCGTCGATACCGGCCACCGCACCGGAAAGCAGGGTCAGTTTTCCGCCCGCGGCGAGCAGACGCTGCTCCAGCGCGCTGTCCGCCAGCGCGCCGGTGGAAATGATGGCCAGATGCCAGCCGCGACGCAGGATCTCTTCCCCGTACTGGGCCACCGCCTGCTGGCTGGCGCATTCCAGCACCAGATCCGGCGTTTGTGCGCACGCCATCGGCGACGTCAGCGCCTCAACCGCATCGCCAAACTGGTCGTGAATGGCGGGATGGTGAGACGCGCGCGCCACGATCCAGCCGATAGCCACACCGGCGGGCAGGCGCTCAATCACCGCCTGCGCCATGGCGCCAAAACCAATCAACATTACCTTTTTCATGATGTGTCCTTACAGATGGCGGCAGAAGCCGCCGGAAACGTCCAGCGCCGCGCCGGTGGTAAACGAGGCCAGCGGCGAGGCGAGGAACAGCAGCGCCTGCGCGGGCTCCTGCGGCTTGCCGAGGCGCGCCATCGGAATGCCGCGCTTGCGCGCGATCTCCGCCGTCCACTCCGGCCAGCTCTGGCTTTTATCCGCCCGGCTTTCAAAGCGGCGCTGCCACTGGCCGGACTCGACCATACCGAGCAGTATGGAATTGACGCGAATCCCTTTGCCCACCAGCTCTTTCGAGAGCGTCAGCGTCATGTTCAACAGAGCGGCGCGGGCTGCCGACGTGGCGATCATGTGCTCTTCCGGCTGAAGCGCCAGCAGGGAGTTCACGCAGGTGATGGAGGCGATGTCGGACCGTTCCAGCAGCGGCTGAAACGCCTGCACCGGGTTAATCACCCCGAACAGTTTGAGTTCGGCTTCGTGCAGCCACGCCTCGCGCGGCGTGTCATGGAAGTGCGCCACGTAGCCCTGCCCGGCGTTGTTGATCAGCATATCCGCCGCGCCAAAACGCGCCTGCACCGCATCCGCGAAGGCCTGAACTTCGTCGGCATTCAGCACGTCGCAGCGGTAAGCGAAAATCTCCCCGTGAGGAAATTCGTTTTGCAGCGTCGCATGGGCGCTGGCGAGCCGGTCCGCGTCACGGCCGCAGAAGGCGACTTTCGCCCCTTCTCCCAGCAGCAGGCGCAGCGTTTCAAAGCCAATGCCGGAAGAACCGCCGGTGACTACCGCTACGCGCCCGTCAATTTGTGCATTCATCGCGCACCTCTTCGTTAATGCGTAAAAGCTGTTGGTTGAAAAACGCGTCGTTATCGAGATAGCTGGCGTGCCCGGCCTGCGGAATGGTGATAAACGGCATGCCGTAGCGCAGCGCCAGACCCTGAACCAGCTCCGGCTGGGTGATGGCATCCTGCTCGCCGCACCAGACTTCAAAACTGCCGGAATAACGCTTCAGCCAGCCGTGGATGTCGTCATGCGCCAGCATCCACGAGGCGGCAAGGTAGCCTTCCGGGCGCAGCACCCGCATGCCCGCCGCGACGGTGGCGATATCTTCCGCGCGCGCGCCGGGGCGCAGCAGCTTCGGGGCGCGGGTCTGGGCGAGGATTTCGCCCCCCAGCGCCATCTGCTGCTCGCGGTTGTGCCAGACCTGCTCCCGCTGCTCCGGCGCGGCATTGCCGTACCCCTGCGCCGCGTCGGCCAGCACCAGATGAATGACGCGATCCGGGAACTTTGCCGCAAAGGCGCTGGCCACCAGCGCCCCCAGGGAATGGCCGACCAGCACTGTCTGCCAGACACCGGCGCGATCCAGCATGGCCGCCAGCGCGTCGGCGTAATCCCCCGCGTTTGCCCGCGCTACGGCCAGCATCGGGCTTTCGCCGTAACCGGGCATGTCCCACGCCAGCACGCGAAAACCGTTCAGCGCCATCTGCTTGTGCCAGGAGGCGGCGCCGGAGCTGATCCCGTGCAGCAGCATCAGCGGAATGCCGCTTCCCTGTTCACGAAAACCCGTCATCATGCCCCCTTAGTTCCGCTTCACTTTGGAAAGCGGATGGTCGGACGGATAGGTCGGGATTTCCGGCTTATTGGTCCCCAGCATGACGCACATCAGCGCTTCTTCTTCGCCGTGGTTAAACAGGCCGCGATAGATGCCCGGCGGAACGGAGATCAGGTCACGCTCGCGCAGCACGGTTTCGGTGTAGTTGTCGCCGTCCTGGATCATCAGCGTGATCTGCCCCTTGAGCATGAAGAACACCTCTTCCACGTCGTCGTGCAGGTGCAGCGGTCCTTCGCACTTCGACGGCAGCACCATGGTGGAGAAGGTAAAATGGTCCGCCTGCACGGTGTTGGTGTCGTTCGCCACGCCGGTTGCGCCGGTGCCGATGTAGCGCATCTGCGCCCGGCGATATTTCGGATCAAAATCGGCCTGGAACTTCAGCGCGTTCCAGTCGTATTTACGGCCTTCGAAGCGCGCGATGCGCGACTCGACCCACTCTTCCATCGTCAGATGGTCAGGTTTGATGCCTGTTTTGTTGGTTACGGTTGAATCAGTCATGACACTCTCCTCAGTAACGTCTCAGCAGCGGCAGTAACAGGACGCAGCCCACCGCCGCCATCACCGCCAGAAAAATCAGCCCGGAATCCATGCTGTGGGTAAAGGCGATCAGCGCGCCCATCACCGCCGGCGACAGCGCGCCCGCAAAGTTTCCCAGCCCGTTGAAGATACCGCCCGCCGTGGCGCTCACCCGGGGATGGGTGGCCTTCGCCAGCAGGGCGAAAATGTTGGGCGCGCCGGTGCCCCACATAAAGGTGCTGAAGCTCATCGCCGCAATGATGGCGAGCGGGGTATCCAGGTGCATCACCGCCGCCAGCCCGACGGCCGCCCCCGCCATCGAGATAAAGCAGGCCGCCGCGCGCTTATCGACCCGGTCAGAGAGCCACGCGCCAATCACTTCCCCTGCCAGCATGGCGATGAACGGCATCGACGACAGCCAGCCCGCATGCTCCAGGTGGATGCCTTTGCCCTTAATTAAGTAGCCAGGCAACCAGCCGTTGATGCCCCACAGGTAGGTCAGGAAAGCGATGTTAAAGATGCAGATGATCCAGAAGTGCGGGCTGACAAACAGCTCACGCCGCGCCGCGCGCCGCTCGTCCCGGGACGCCTGCGAGGTGCCGGGTTTTGCCTCCAGGCGGATACCGCGCAGACCAATGCGCACAAAGATAAGCACCGGCACGGTAAGCATGGCCATCACAAAGAAAGTGCTCTGCCAGCCAAAGGTGTTCAGCAGCCAGAGGGAGAGCGGGAAACCAATCGCCGCGCCCACCGGGGTGCCCAGCAGCCACAGCATGGTGGCGCGCGCCTGCAAATGCTGCGGGAAGTTGTGGCGCACAATGGCGAAGGCCAGCGGGAACAGCGGTCCTTCCGCCACGCCCAGCAGAATACGCAGGACGATCATCAGCGTGTAGTTATGGGTAAAGCCCATCGCCACCATCAGCACGCACCACACTGCCATCATCCCGGTGAGCAGGCGCAGCGGCGCGATTTTGTCGCCTAAACCGCTTAAAAACACCGATGAGAAGCCGTAGCTCAGCAGGAAAGCGCTCATCAGAATGCCGAGGCGCGTGGTGTCGAAATCAATGCCCATCGCCTGCTGGAAATGGGTATCCGAAAAGAGCGCCGCGATGCTGATTTTGTCGAAAAAGGCCAGCAGCACGCAGGCCAGCAGCGACAGCGGGATGGCCCAGCGCACCGCTTTTTCGGGCGTGCGGGTCCCCTCACCGCTCGCCTCAACCGGCGCGGTGTTAGTCTCTAGTGTGGTCATTTCTCCCCCTACGGGTGCGGGTTAGCTATCGCAGTGACATCAGTGAAAATGTCGGGTCGGCAAGCGGTACGTCCGACAGATCCCGCCCTGCCGCCATCCAGCGCTTCGCCAGCTTGACGGTGCGCGCATCGTTGAACGCCACAAGCTGCGTTAGCCGCCCGTTGTCGTCCAGCGAGAAGTACAGCGCCTCTTCACGCAATATCGTTCGGCAGCCTGCCTGCGGAATGCCGAGGATCTGAATGTTGTGCTGGTATTGATCCGACCACAGCCACGGCGCGTCGTCATAACCTGGCGCATCGGGATTGAGCATCGCTTTCGCCGTCGCCACCGCCTGATTCTGGGCGAAGGCCCAGGACTGGATGCACAAGCCGTAGTGATGGTGCTGGGCGACATCTCCTGCGGCAAAGATGAACGGATCCGAGGTGCGTCCCTGGGCATCCACCACGATCCCGCGCCCGGTTTTCAGCCCCGCGTCACGCGCCAGCTCCAGATTGAGATCGACGCCGATCCCCACCACCACTGCATCAAAGGTTTCACGGTTGCCGTCGCAGTGGACGACCGGCAGGCCGCCGTCGTCCTCCAGCTCCAGCGCGCCGCAGCCGGTACGGATCTCCACCCCCTGCTCGCGGTGGATGGCCTCCAGGCGCTGGGACACCTCGCCGCTCACCGAGCGCATGCAGAGCGCAGGCTGCTGCTCGAACAGCGTGACCGCCACGCCGCTTTTCCGCGCGGAAGCGGCAATCTCAAGGCCAATCCAGCCGCCGCCGATAATCGCCAGTTTGTGACTTTCCGACAGGCGACTTTTCAGGCGCTGCGCGTCCTGCCAGTGGCGCAGGGTATAGACCTGCGGATGGCTGGCCCACGCCTGCGAAGGCAGGCGCGCCCGACCGCCGGTAGCGATTAAAAGGATGTTGTAACTAAGCTGCTCGCCGTTGCTAAGAAGGACTTTTTTTTCATCGCGATCGACAGATTCAGCGCGCAGCGGTCGGTACCAGGTCAGGTCCAGCGCCTGCTGCACCTCGTCGGTAAACAGCCTTGGGAGCGCCGCGTCCGGTTCCAGCAGAGACGCTTTTGACAGCGGCGGCCGCTCGTAGAAATCCCATTCCTCTTCCGCTACCACGCAAATCTCGCCGTCGAAGCCCTCGTCACGCAGGGTTTTCGCCGCCCAGCCGCCTGACTGGCCGCCGCCGATAATGACAATGCGCGATGTCATACCGCCTCCGGCTTTTTCTGCTGACGGCGCGTGTCGTGGTCAATCCCGCCTTCCACCGCCCACTCGGTGAAGGAGACCAGGGAATGCTCCAGCTCGCGCGGCTGCCAGTTTTCCGTCAGGTAATCATCGTTGGTGTAATACTCAAACGCGCCGCCGGTCGGGCTGTTGACGTACCAGAAGTACGCCGACGACACCGGATGACGTCCCGGTCCGATAAAGGTGCTCCAGTCATGTTTATTCATCGCGATACCGCCGCCGATCACCTCGTGGATATCGCGCACGGTGAAGGCCACGTGGTTAAGGCCGCGCTTGCGGTTCGGCAGTTGCAGCAGGAACAGGTTGTGATGGCCGCCACGCACGCCGCAGCGCAGGAACACGGCGCGGTTGATATAGCGATCCGAGACCTGGAAGCCGAGCACCTCGCGGTAGAATTTTTCCACCGCCGCCAGCTCCTCCACGAAGAACACCACATGCCCCACGTTGATCGGCTGGGCGCGATCGTAAACCGGGCTGGGCGTGTCGATACGGCGGGCATCGCCCCACTGGTTTATTGGCTCGACGTTAAGCTCCACGTCGGTCTGCTGGGTCACCTGCACGCGCAGCGTCATGCCGTTCGGATCGAGGCATTCCAGCACGTCGCCCACTTCGCGAAAGCCGGGCTGCTGCGCCAGCTTCGGGCGCAGCGCGTCCAGCTCAGACTGGCTGGCAACCGCCCAGGTCATGCGGCGCAGGGTGTTGCCCGCTTCAAACGCGGGCGGCAGGTCGGGGCTGTCGATCGGGTTAAGCTCCACGCGCGCGCCGCTCAGGGTGGTGAAACGCTGGCCGCTGGCATCGCCCGTCAGGCCAAAATCACGCATAAATTTGGCGCAGTGCGTCAGGTCTTCCACACCAAATTCCAGCTTTTCAATTCCGGTTACACTCATCGTTCGTTGCCTCATCTGGCCCAGATTGGGCGTAAAACATGCCCGACGCAGTCAAGCGCCTGACGTTAACTCACTGATTTAACTGGCCTGTGATAGATACCCTAAGAAGCCAGAAATTTTATCCGCCGCAAGGCGAACCTCGTTTTGCAGGCGCTCGCGGTCGCTCTGCGGGATCTCCTCCGACGGCACCAGAATGCTGACTACCGCCGCCACGCGGCCGCTTCGGTCATACACCGGGTAGACGATGGAAGAGATGCCGTGGCGGAAGAAGGATTCGCCGATGACATACCCGCGGGCTTTGTCCTGCTGCACCATCTGCCACAGGGCTTCACGGTCGTGAAGCTGCCCCGGCGTGTTGCCCGGCAGACGCTCATGCGGGAACAGCTGTTCGAAATCAGCGCGGGAAATATCGGTCAACAGCATGCGGCCCAGCGAGGTACAGTGCACCGGCAGACGGGTACCAATGCTGACCTGGTTGATACGCGACCCGGCGGCGCTGACGCGGGCGATGTAGATAATGTCGCGCCCGTCGCGGATCGCCAGATGGCTGCTGCACTGGCTCACGTCGCGCAGTTGCTCGATCACCGCCTGGCCGACCTGCGCCACGTCCAGCGAGGCGATGTACTCAAAGCCAAGACGCAGCACGTTCATGCCCAGCGAAAAGGTATTGGTGCGCGTGTTGCGCTCCAGAAATCCCATGTACTCCAGCGTCTGCACCACGCGATAGGCGGTCGCCTTCGGCATATCCACCAGCCGGTGCAGCTCGGCAAAAGTCAGATCGCGATGCTGCTCGCCAAAGGCCAACAGCAGCTGTAAACCGCGCTCCAGCCCCGGCACCAGATACTTCACTTCCTGATCGTTTGCCATCATCGCCCTACCTTAGTTAAAGACAAAACCGCCGTTGACCGGGATCAGCTGTCCGGTGATGAACCGAGACAGATCGCTTAACAGCCAGACCACGCTGCCGGTGACATCTTCCGGCTGCTGCGCGCCGGTTAACGCGCGTCCGTTTTCGTAGAGCTGATGCCGTTCGGCGGGGACATATTCCGTCGCCTCGACGCGGGTTAACCCCGGCGCGATGGCATTAATGCGTATACGCTTTTCACCCAGTTCGCGCGCCATTGATCGGGTCATGGCAATGACGGCCCCCTTGCTGGCGACGTAGGCCATCAGGCGCGGCGCGCCCCACAGCGCGGTGTCGGACGCCACGTTCACAATGCCCGCCCCTTCACGCAGCAGCGGCACGGCGGCGCGCGTCACCAGCCAGGTGCCTTTGACATTGACGCTCATCACCCGATCCCAGAGTTCCGGATCGTAATCGAGCATGTTTTTGCCGCCGACGCCCGTCGCCATCGCCGCGTTGTTCACCAGGCCATCGATCTGACCCTGCTCGCCAATGGCGCTGAACACCTGCTCAATGGACTGTGGATCGGCCAGATCGATAACGTGCGGTTCGATCGCATAGCCCCGCTCGCTCAGGGCGTGGGCGCTTTCGGCCAGCTCGCCCTTCAGGATGTCGCACATCACCACCGCCGCGCCCTGCTCCGCGCAGGCTTTGGCAAAGTGAAAGCCCAGCCCGCGCGCGGCGCCGGTTATGACGATGCGCTTGCCGCTCAGCAGCCCGTTCATCAGGCGGCTCCCTGCTGTGCTTCACGCATCGCCAGCTGCTCTTTGGCGGCCTTTTGCATCATGCGGCGCAGGCGCGAAAGACCGACGTCGTGCTGATACAGGTACTCATGATCGCGCGCGTTTGGCGCCAGGCTTTCCAGCACCACGCGGTCCTGCTCCAGCACTTCCCAGTGCAGTTTTTCCAGACGGTTGCGGTACATGAAACGCCACATATCGCGCTGCCAGCCCTGCACCCGGCGAATGCGCCAGAAGAAGACGCGGCAGTTGTCGTTATCTTCCGGCACCACCATGCCGACGATAAAGAAGTGGCCGCCCGGCCCGAAGCGCTTCTTGTACGGAATGGAGAGGCGCATCCAGCAGGTGCCGCTGTTGCCCAGCTCCACCCAGTCAAAATTGACGCCGCTCTGCCCTTTCTTCTCGAAAATAAAACCGGTTTTGGTCGGCTGGAGCACCATGTCGGCCTTGCGATCCCCTTCCGCCATCGAGTGCGACGAGGAGTGCAGATAGGTGCCGTGCATCGGGTCCATCACGTTTTCCAGCGCGTACTGGTAATTGCATTTCCACGCGGCGGTGCAGAGGAAGTTGCTGAAGCTGTCCGTATCGGCGAGCTCGTCCGGGAAGGTCAGTTCGTCCGGCTGCTGGTCCGCGGTGACGCCAAACCAGAGGAAGATGGCGCCGTGCGCTTCCTGCACGCTATAGCTGCGCACGCACTGCTGGCCGACCAGCGGACATTTATCCACGGCGGGTACGTCTTTCACCTCGCCGTTGCCCGCCACCTCTACGCCGTGATACCAGCAGGCAATGCGGTCCCCAAGGTTCCAGCCCATCGACAGGCGCGCGCCGCGGTGCGGACAGCGGTCCTCCAGCGCCTGAACCTGGCCATCTTTATTGCGCCAGACCACAATCTGCTCGCCCAGGCGGGTGATGCCCACCGGCGCAGACTGCACTTCCCAGCTCGCCAGCACCGGATACCAGAGGCCGCGCAGACCTTTATCCAGATAATGTTGTACGGTCGTCGTCATCACGTTGCCCTCAGTAGCCGTTAACCTGTAAGAATGCCTGGAAACTGGCGTCGCTCCACGGCTCGCCCTGCTGGTCGTGCATGCGCACCGCGTTCAGCCCGCTTACCAGCTCCGGCAAGGTTTCAACGCCCTGCTCGAAGAGATCTTCCAGCGTCGCAATCAGCTTCACTTCCCAGCTTTCCGGCTCGCGGCTGCGGGTTTGCCAGATCAGGTTGGTGTAATCCCCCGGCTTATGAATGGCGCCATTACCGCCCTCTGCCGGTGGGGTAAACTGGCGGCTTTCCGGCAGCGCCGGGTTGAAGTTCAGGGTGTCGCTCATGCCACGGTCTCCTCGACGAAGGTAATCTGAATCTGGTTTTCAAAGACCCGAACCGGGTAGCGGTTGAGATTGCGCCCGCCGGGGCCGTGCAGGCACTGACCGGTTTTGACGTCGAATACCGCCTCGTGCAGCGGGCATTCCACCTTGCCGTCTTCCACGAAGCCCTGACTCAGCAGGGCATAGGCGTGCGGGCATACGTCCTCCAGCGCGTAATATTCACCGTCGATCAGGTAAACGCCGATCTCTTTACCGTCGACGTTGCCGCTAAAAGGGAAATCTTCCTGTACTTGCTCTGCGTCACATACGCCTATCCAGCTCATCACGATCCTCCAGGCTTTTGTTTCATATATGAAACTCTGTTTCTTATTTAATACGGTCAATATAAAAGCGATGAATGTTTCGTCAAGCGACAATGTGACGAATTTGTTAATCGACCAGCAATTAATTAACTAAGTGTGCAAGGGATCACGAAAAAATGCAGCGATATGAAATTTTCATTATTGCAGCGTGAGAAATACGTTTTTTTAATGGCCTCTTATTTTGAATAAAAGATATTGACTTCCTTTCTTTTTACTCTTTAAAAATAAATGAACGTCACCTCTTTCGCGTTTCACCTGTGAAACTAATTTTTAATTTATCTTTACTAAACAAAGAGTTTCACAGGTGAACCATTTTAGATCCGTGACAATCACATTGATGAAAAATATAAGTTACAAAAAACGTAAGGCGGACATGATGACGGCAAGATGGCAAGGCACGATTGCGCTTTTATTACTCATTATTATTTCGTACGTCGATCGGGTAAATATCTCGGTAATGATTTTAAACCCGGAATTTGCCGAACATTTTCAGTTAAATGAAAACAGAATGTTACAGGGCCTGCTCATGACCTGCTTTCTTCTGGGTTATGGTTTTTCCGCTCTATTATTAACGCCGGTTATTGAAAGCAAACTTCATTATCGGCAGGGATTATTAAGCAGCATTGCGATTTGGGCCGCGGTCTGCGCGGCTTCACCTTTGCTCGGCTCGCTGACGGGAATGCTCATCGCCCGCGTGATTCTGGGGATCGCGGAGGGTCCGCTATTTTCGCTGAAAACGCGCTTTATCAGCGATAACTTTAGCGCGCAAGAGATCGGTAAACCCAACGCCGTGACCGCGCTGGGCGTCTCGCTCGGGCTGGCCGTGGGCTTTCCGCTGGTGACCTGGCTGATGTCGCATCTGGGCTGGGCCGGATCGTTTTATGCACTGGCGGCAATCAACCTTCTCCTCGGGGGCAGCTTAATCTGGCGTTTTCTGCCCGCGCCGCGCAAGCTCCTGACCGCGAAAAAACCGGGGTTTGTCCACACCTTCACGCTGGCCTGGCAGACGCCGCTGCTGGGCTGGATTATGGTGGTTGAAATCGCCACCCTGAGCTATCTCTGGGGAAGCAGCGCCTGGCTGCCCGCGTGGCTGCGCGACGAGCATCATTTCTCGCTGCATGCCACGGGCTGGCTTGCGGCGATCCCCTTCCTGCTCAGCCTGGGGTCAAAGTTTCTGGGCGGCGTGCTGCTCGACAAAATGCGTCCGGAACAGGCACCGATGCTGTTTGTGGTGGGCGGGGCGATGACGGCGCTGTCCGTGGTCGCGCTGATGCTCAGCCATCAGCCTGCCTGGCTGGCGCTGTTTATGCTTTCGGCTAATGTCTTCTGGGGGCTACAGGGGGCGGCTATTCCGGCGGTGATCCAGCATCACGCCGCGCGGGAAGCGGTGGGCAGCGCTTACGGCATAATCAATGGGATCGGCAATATCTGCGCGGCGTTTATTCCGCTGCTGATGGGGATGGTGATGAGATCGGTGGGGTCGGTCAGTTCAGGCTTTTCGGTGCTGGTCGTTTCGCAGGTTATCACCCTGCTTGCCGGGGGAATGTTGCTGCTGCGCATGCGGCGCGCAGCAGCAATCAGCGCGTAAGGCTTATTCGCCTTTTTTCGCCGCCTGGATGTAGAGCATTTCCAGCGCCAGGGTCGCCGCGGCCAGCGCGGTGATCTCGGACTGGTCATAGGCCGGAGCCACTTCCACCACGTCCATCCCGACAATGTTCAGATCCTTCAGGCCGCGCACCAGCTTGATGGCGCGGTCTGATGTCAGGCCGCCGATCACCGGCGTACCGGTACCCGGTGCGAATGCCGGATCCAGGCAGTCGATGTCGAAGGTCAGATAGACAGGCATGTCGCCGACGATCTGCTTAACCTGAGCCAGAATATCGTCCACGCCGCGATCGTTCACCTGGCCCGCGTCGAGTACGGTGAAGCCGTTGTCTTTGTCGAACTCGGTGCGGATGCCGATCTGCACGGAGTGGTTCGGATCGATCAGGCCTTCCTTCGGCGCGGTGTAGAACATGGTGCCGTGGTCGAACTCACAGCCGTTCGCGTAGGTGTCGGTGTGCGCATCGAAGTGCACCAGCGCCATTTTACCGAAGTGCTTCGCGTGGGCGCGCAGCAGCGGCAGGGTCACGAAGTGGTCACCGCCGAAGGAGAGCATGCGTTTACCGGCCGCCAGCAGCTTCTCGGCGTGCGCCTGCAATTTTTCGCTCATCTCACGCGCGTCGCCGAAGGCGTACACCAGATCGCCGCAGTCCACCACGTTCAGGCGCTCGCGCATGTCGAAGTTCCACGGGAAGCGGTTGTGCTCCCAGGCCAGGTTAGTGGAAACCTGACGGATCGCCGCCGGGCCATGACGACCACCCGCGCGACCGGACGTTGCCATGTCGAACGGTACGCCGGTGATCACCCAGTCCGCATCGCTGTCGTACGGCTGGAAGTTCATCGGAAGGCGTAAAAAACCAAACGCGTTAGATACCAGAGAGTTATCGTACTGATGACCTAAAGTGCTCATGTCCTGACCTCTTATAAAGTCGATACATTAAAAACAGATGAAAAAAAATCCCCTCCGCGTCGTTAAACCCGACGAGGAAGGGATTGATTCGTAAATCGCTAATTGGGGCGAATTATCGCCGTTAATTCATACGGGTTCAAGTGAGTATAGGGCATTGTGCGGTCTGTTGCCCTCACCCCGCCCCTCTCCCACCGGGAGAGGGAGTTTACCTACTCATCTTCCAGGTAGGTGTACCCGTACAGACCCGCTTCAAACTCTTCCAGGAACTGCTGCTGTAACGCGTCGTCCAGACCGGTGTTTTTCACCTGATCGCGGAACTGGGTGAGCAGTTTTTTCGGATCCAGTTGAACGTATTCGAGCATGTCCGCCACGGTGTCCCCTTCGTCGGACAGCTCAACCTCCACGCTGCCGTCAGGGAAGACAAACACGTCAACCGCTTCGGTATCACCGAACAGGTTGTGCATGTTGCCGAGGATCTCCTGATACGCCCCCACCATAAAGAAGCCCAGCATTGGCGGGTTCTCCGGATCGTACTCCGGCATTGGCATCGTCGTTGCGATACCGTCACCGTCAACGTAATGGTCAATCGCGCCGTCAGAGTCACAGGTGATGTCCAGCAGCACGGCGCGGCGTTCCGGGGCGTGGTTCAGCCCTTCCAGCGGCAGAACCGGGAACAGCTGGTCGATACCCCAGGCATCCGGCATCGACTGGAACAGGGAGAAGTTGACGTACATTTTGTCCGCCATACGCTCCTGCAACTCGTCGATAATCGGACGGTGCGCGCGGTTGCTCGGGTCGAGCTGTTTCTGCACTTCGTGGCACATATTCAGGTAGAGCTGCTCGGCCCACGCGCGCTCTTGCAGGCTGAATGTGCCTGACGAGTAGCCGACGTGAATATCGTGCAGGTCCATCTGGCTGTCGTGCAGCCATTCGCGCAGGGAACGACGCGTGCCCGGCTCGTGCATCTCCTGCCAGGTTTCCCACATGCTTTGCAGGGAACGTGGGGCATCGTCTGCCGGAGGCGTGGCTTCGGTGATTTCGCTACGCTCAACGCCAATGATGTTAGAGACCAGTACCGTATGGTGCGCCGTGACCGCGCGGCCGGATTCGGTGATCACCGTCGGGTGCGGCAGGCCGTGCTCTTCGCAGGCATCGCCAATCGCCCAGATGATGTTGTTGGCATATTCGTTCAGGCCATAGTTTACCGAACAGTCAGACTGCGAGCGGGTCCCTTCGTAGTCCACGCCCAGGCCGCCGCCCACGTCAAAGCACTGAATATTCACGCCGAGCTTATGCAGCTCAACGTAGAAACGTGCCGATTCACGCACGCCGGTGGCGATGTCGCGAATGTTGGCCATCTGCGAGCCGAGGTGGAAGTGCAGCAGCTGAATGCTGTCCAGACGACCGCGCTCGCGCAGAATTTCCACCAGCTGAAGCACCTGGTTCGCCGCGAGGCCGAACTTGGATTTTTCACCGCCGGAAGACTGCCATTTACCGGAACCCTGCGACGCCAGTCGCGCACGCACGCCAAGGCGCGGGATCACGTTCAGACGCTCGGCCTCTTCCAGCACGATCGCGATTTCGGTCATCTTCTCGATCACCAGATAGACCTTGTGGCCCATCTTCTCGCCAATCAGCGCCAGACGAATGTATTCGCGATCTTTATAGCCGTTACAGACGATCACCGACCGGGTCATGCCCGCGTGCGCCAGAACCGCCATCAGCTCCGCTTTAGAGCCTGCTTCCAGGCCCAGCGGCTCGCCGGAGTGGATCAGGGACTCAATCACGCGACGGTGCTGGTTGACCTTGATCGGGTAAACGAGGAAATAGTCGCCGTTATAACCATACGATTCCCGCGCGCGCTTGAACGCGGCGTTAATAGAACGCAGGCGATGTTGCAGGATCTGCGGGAAGCAGAACAGTGCAGGCAAGCGCTGACCCTGCGCTTCACGGGTTTTCACCAGTTTAGCGAGATCCACGCGCGCTTCCGGGACGTCCGGATCCGGGCAGACACTGATGTGGCCCAGCTCGTTAACGTCGTAGTAGTTATTGCCCCACCAGGCAATATTGTAAGTGCGCAGCATCTTGCTGGCTTCCTGGGAGCTCATCGCAACCTCCTGCATAGAACGTAGTACACCCTGTTCGCCTGCTGACGAAGGCGAAAGCGAAGACATGTCGTCAGACATAGCGAACCTCAACTCTTTGTATTAAGTGTAAAACAGTTGACTACTATCGCAGCGTTATACGGCGATAACAACCCATTAACGGCTCCATTTCCCAGCAGAGTATGCTGAAATCCAGACCGTGCGACCGGTTTCTTATTCATATCATTGTAAAACACGTATCCGAACTCTGTATGACAAGGTTCGGCGAAACCACGAGAAAACTCCTGTATTAACAAGAGCGCCCTTGTTCAGTTTTCACAAAGCGTGACCGGCTCTGGAATCCTGAGAAGCACCGAGATGGGTATAACATCGGCAGGTGTTTAGACCAGAAGTGCGGGTGGGAATCAAATGCGCGCCAGAACGGCTGCGCTGAATGAGCGGAAAACGATGGTTCATTATCTGGTATCACCTCCACGGCCGCCTCTGCTGAAACGGACCACAAGCCAAAGCTAAAAGTTCACTGCTTAACCCGGCTGGAAGTGGCGACACGATGTGTTCATCGAGCGCTTATTTTATATGAGCCGCGCGCCGCGTTTTATACCGAGAAGGTCGCTAAAAAGCAAAACAAAAATGCGCAGGTTGCCAGCGTCGTCAGCAAAAATTTCCAGCAGCGTTTTCAACGCAATGAGAGGTGAGTCAAAAAAAACTGGAAATCGGGTGAAGAAGTGACCTAAAATAGACGTCCAGATGTTAATCCATCCATACCGATTAACACTCAGACTGCCAGTGTCAAAATCCTGTAGGCCTTGGTAGAATTATCTCCTATGGCTATTCCACACAGCAGCTTGAGCTAACCAAATTCCTCTTAGGTGAAATAAAACATGGCAAAACACCTGTTTACGTCCGAGTCCGTATCAGAAGGACATCCTGATAAAATTGCTGACCAAATCTCCGATGCGGTGCTGGATGCGATCCTCGCGCAGGATCCAAAGGCGCGCGTAGCGTGTGAAACCTATGTCAAAACCGGCATGGTTCTGGTTGGCGGTGAGATCACCACCAGCGCATGGGTTGATATCGAAGAGATCACCCGTAACACGGTGCGTGAGATCGGCTATGTACATTCTGATATGGGCTTTGATGCCAACTCCTGCGCCGTACTGAGCGCGATTGGCAAACAGTCTCCGGACATCAACCAGGGCGTTGACCGTGCCGATCCGCTGGAACAGGGCGCGGGCGACCAGGGCCTGATGTTCGGCTACGCAACCAACGAAACCGACGTACTGATGCCAGCGCCGGTGACCTACGCACACCGTCTGGTGCAGCGTCAGGCTGAAGTGCGTAAAAACGGCACTCTGCCGTGGCTGCGTCCGGATGCGAAAAGCCAGGTGACCTTCCAGTATGACGACGGGAAAATCGTCGGTATTGATGCCGTGGTTCTTTCCACGCAGCATGCTGAAGAGATTGACCAGAAATCCCTGCAAGAAGCGGTGATGGAAGAGATCATCAAGCCGGTTCTGCCAACTGAATGGCTGAGCTCTGCGACCAAATTCTTCATCAACCCAACCGGACGCTTTGTTATCGGCGGCCCAATGGGTGACTGCGGTCTGACCGGTCGTAAAATCATCGTAGATACCTACGGCGGCATGGCACGTCACGGCGGCGGCGCATTCTCCGGTAAAGATCCGTCTAAAGTTGACCGTTCTGCCGCGTACGCTGCACGTTATGTGGCGAAAAACATCGTTGCTGCCGGTCTGGCTGACCGCTGTGAAATTCAGGTTTCCTACGCCATCGGCGTGGCTGAGCCAACCTCCATCATGGTGGAAACCTTCGGTACTGAAAAAGTGCCTTCTGAACAGCTGACCCTGCTGGTGCGTGAGTTCTTCGACCTGCGTCCATACGGTCTGATTCAGATGCTGGATCTGCTGCACCCAATCTACCAGGAAACCGCAGCGTACGGTCACTTTGGTCGCGAACATTTCCCATGGGAAAAAACCGACAAAGCCGCCCTGCTGCGTGATGCTGCCGGTCTGAAATAATCGACTGCCAGCAGCTTAAACAGGCCAGCCTTTGTGCTGGCCTTTTTTATGTCGGGTGGCGGCTATGCCTTACCCGACCTACGGGTAGTGAGTTTTTGTAGACCGGGTAAGGCGCAGCAGCCACCCGACAATGTTTGGAACCGTTTACACCTCACTCTCTATACCCCGCTTTCAGAATATTCTCTTTGCATGATCGCATTTCTTCTGCTGTTACATTCCCTTTCAGTTAAGTCTGAAATTTGTGCAAACGCGATGCACATCAATTAATTTACCTCTATATTTTCAAAGCTTTAATTATTTTTACGGTTACAAGCCAGTGTAACCGATTACACCGTTGTGATTTGACTCACATATTTTTATGAGCCGCTCACCTACTCTTAATATCGTAAAAACTGATAACCCAACTGGAGGGCATAATGCCTGACAATAATAAACAGGGGCGTACGTCCAATAAGGCAATGACGTTCTTCGTCTGCTTCCTCGCCGCTCTGGCAGGATTACTCTTTGGCCTGGATATTGGCGTAATTGCCGGTGCATTACCTTTCATCACCGATGAGTTCCAGATTAGCGCACACACTCAGGAATGGGTGGTTAGCTCCATGATGTTCGGTGCCGCCGTCGGCGCGGTCGGCAGCGGCTGGCTCTCCTTTAAGCTCGGGCGTAAAAAGAGCCTGATGATTGGCGCGATCCTGTTCGTTGCCGGCTCACTGTTCTCTGCCGCTGCGCCTAATGTTGAAGTGCTGATCATCTCCCGCGTGCTGCTCGGTCTGGCAGTGGGCGTGGCGTCTTATACTGCCCCGCTGTACCTGTCTGAAATCGCTCCGGAAAAAATCCGCGGCAGCATGATTTCCATGTATCAGCTGATGATCACCATCGGTATTCTGGGGGCTTATCTCTCCGATACCGCATTCAGCTACAGCGGCGCATGGCGCTGGATGCTGGGCGTCATCATCATTCCTGCCATCCTGCTGCTGATTGGCGTCTTCTTCCTGCCGGACAGTCCGCGCTGGTTCGCCGCCAAACGCCGCTTCCATGATGCCGAACGCGTGCTCTTACGCCTGCGTGATACCAGCGCCGAAGCCAAAAACGAGCTGGAAGAGATCCGCGAAAGCCTGAAGGTCAAACAGTCCGGCTGGGCGCTGTTCAAAGAGAACAGCAACTTCCGCCGCGCGGTGTTCCTCGGCGTGCTGTTACAGATCATGCAACAGTTCACCGGGATGAACGTCATCATGTATTACGCGCCGAAAATCTTCGAACTGGCGGGCTACACCAACACCACCGAGCAGATGTGGGGCACCGTGATCGTTGGCCTGACCAACGTGCTGGCGACCTTTATCGCTATCGGTCTGGTGGACCGCTGGGGACGTAAGCCAACCCTGACGCTGGGCTTCCTGGTGATGGCCGTCGGGATGGGCGTGCTGGGTACCATGATGCACATGGGCATTCACTCCCCAACGGCACAGTACTTCGCCGTGGCGATGCTGCTGATGTTTATCATTGGGTTTGCGATGAGCGCCGGTCCGCTGATTTGGGTGCTGTGCTCTGAGATCCAGCCGCTGAAAGGACGTGATTTTGGCATCACCTGCTCTACCGCGACCAACTGGATTGCCAACATGATCGTCGGCGCAACGTTCCTGACCATGCTTAATACTCTGGGTAATGCCAACACCTTCTGGGTCTACGCCGGTCTGAACCTGTTCTTTATTGTTCTCACTATCTGGCTGGTTCCTGAAACCAAACATGTTTCACTGGAACACATTGAACGTAACCTGATGAAAGGTCGTCCTCTGCGCGAAATCGGCGCACACGACTGATCCTCCTGCGGGAGGCGCCTCTTGCGCCTCCCCGCTTCCCGCTTTATGCTCTGCCCCTATGAAAGCACCCCGTCTCCCCATCGCCATTCAGCAAGCCGTTATGCGCAGCCTGCGGGAAAAACTCGCCCAGGCCAACCTGAAGCTCGGCCGCAATTATCCTGAACCGAAGCTGGTCTATCAGCAGCGTGGCACCGCGGCAGGTACCGCCTGGCTGGAATCGTATGAGATCCGCCTCAACCCGGTGTTGATGATGGAAAATCAGCAGGCGTTTATCGAAGAAGTGGTGCCGCACGAGCTGGCGCATCTGCTGGTGTGGAAGCACTTTGGCCGCGTCGCGCCGCACGGCAAAGAGTGGAAGTGGATGATGGAGGCGGTGCTCGGCGTTCCGGCCCGTCGCACCCATCAGTTCGAGCTGGAATCGGTACGCCGCAATACCTTCCCCTACCGCTGCCAGTGCCAGCAGCACCAGCTTACCGTCCGCCGCCATAACCGCGTAGTGCGGGGCGAGGCGACCTACCGCTGCGTTAAATGCGGCGAACCGCTGGTTGCGGAATAATCACGCGAACTTTCAGGAACTTTCCTGATCTGACTGATTGCATACGGGAACAACATTCGTTACGTTGCGGGCTCGTTTTGACACGGAGTGTAAGATGTCCCGTAATGTTTCTCTCGCGGTCGCTTTTCTGGCGACAGCGCTCTCCGGCCATGCTCTGGCCGACGGTATTCACAGTTTCTCTCAGGCAAAAACCGCAGGCGTAAAGATTAACGCCGACGTACCGGGTGATTTCTACTGCGGCTGTAAAATTAACTGGCAGGGTAAGAAAGGGGTCGTGGATCTGGGATCCTGCGGCTATAAGGTGCGCAAGAACGAGAACCGCGCCAGCCGAATCGAATGGGAACACGTCGTTCCGGCCTGGCAGTTTGGCCACCAGCGCCAGTGCTGGCAGGACGGTGGACGTAAAAATTGCGCAAAAGATCCGGTCTACCGCCAGATGGAAAGCGATATGCACAACCTGCAACCCGCCGTGGGTGAGGTCAATGGCGACCGCGGAAACTTCATGTACAGCCAGTGGAACGGTGGCGAAGGCCAGTACGGTCAGTGCGCCATGAAGGTCGATTTCAAAGAGAAAGTCGCCGAACCGCCTGCCCGCGCGCGCGGTAGCATCGCCCGCACTTATTTCTATATGCGCGACCGCTACGATCTCAATCTTTCCCGCCAGCAGACGCAGCTCTTCAATGCCTGGGACAAGCTCTACCCGGTGACGGACTGGGAATGCCAGCGCGACGAACGTATCGCCAAAGTCCAGGGGAATCACAACCCTTACGTCCAGCGGGCTTGCCAGGCGCAAAAGAGCTAACCTACACTACGGCAATTCGCTTATATCGCATGACACATGGAATTTCTGACTATGCGCATCCCTCGCATCTATCACCCTGAACTGATTACCCCAGGCGGCGAAATCGCCCTGTCTGATGATGCCGCAAACCATGTAGGCCGCGTGCTGCGCATGGGTGCAGGCCAGGCGATTCAGCTCTTTGACGGCTCTAATCAGGTTTTCGACGCTGAAATTACGCGCGCCGATAAAAAAAGCGTGCACGTGAAGGTGCTGCGTGGCGACGTGGACGACCGGGAATCCCCGCTGCACATTCACCTGGGCCAGGTGATGTCGCGTGGGGAAAAAATGGAGTTCACCATTCAGAAATCCATTGAACTGGGTGTAAGCCTCATTACGCCACTTTTTTCTGAGCGCTGCGGCGTTAAACTGGATGCGGAACGTCTGAACAAAAAGATCCAGCAGTGGCAAAAAATTGCCATTGCGGCCTGCGAACAGAGCGGCCGCAATCGTATCCCGGAGATCCGCCCGGCGATGGATCTGGAGGACTGGTGTGCAGAAGAGGAAAGCGGGCTTAAGCTTAATCTTCATCCGCGCGCCAGCGCCAGCATCAATACGCTGCCGCTGCCCGTTGAGCGTGTACGCCTGCTGATTGGCCCGGAAGGCGGCCTGTCGGCTGACGAAATTGCCATGACGGCGCGTTACCAGTTTACTGATATTCTGTTGGGACCTCGCGTTCTGCGCACTGAGACAACGGCACTCACCGCCATTACCGCGCTACAGGTGCGATTTGGCGATCTGGGTTGAAGCAAAGACCCATAACCGGAGAAGAAGATGATTAAGCTCGGCATCGTGATGGACCCCATCGCAAACATTAACATCAAGAAAGACTCCAGCTTCGCTATGCTGCTGGAAGCGCAGCGTCGCGGCTATGAACTCCACTACATGGAGATGAACGATCTTTACCTGATCAACGGTGAAGCCCGCGCACGCACCCGCATCGTTAACGTCGAGCAGAACTACGAAAAATGGTACGAATTCGGTACCGAGCAGGATATTGCCCTGGCCGACCTCAACGTCATCCTGATGCGTAAAGATCCGCCGTTCGACACCGAATACATTTATTCCACCTATATCCTTGAGCGTGCCGAAGAGAAAGGCACGCTGATCGTCAACAAGCCGCAGAGCCTGCGCGACTGCAACGAGAAGCTCTATACCGCATGGTTCTCTGACCTGACGCCGGAAACGCTCGTCACCCGCAGCAAAACGCAGCTGAAAGAATTCTGGCAGAAGCACGGCGACATCATCATGAAACCCCTGGACGGCATGGGCGGCGCGTCGATCTTCCGGGTGAAAGAGGGCGATCCGAACATTGGCGTGATTGCCGAAACGCTGACCGAGCTGGGAACCCGCTTCTGTATGGCACAGAACTATCTGCCAGCCATTAAAGACGGCGACAAGCGTGTGCTGGTCGTAGACGGCGAGCCGGTGCCTTACTGCCTGGCGCGTATTCCGCAGGGAGGGGAAACCCGTGGCAACCTGGCGGCTGGCGGCCGTGGCGAACCGCGTCCGTTAAGCGAAAGCGACTGGGAAATTGCCCGCCGCGTCGGCCCTACGCTTAAAGCCAAAGGCCTGATCTTCGTTGGCCTCGATATCATCGGCGATCGTCTGACCGAAGTGAACGTCACCAGCCCAACCTGCATTCGTGAAATCGAAGCGGAATTCCCGATCTCGATCACCGGAATGCTGATGGACGCTATCGAAAAACGTTTACAGAAATAACCTGTGACAGCGCCTGTGTTTATCCCCATACTGGGCGCTGTCGCTTTTTAAACCAGGAAACAGTACCTCTGACAATGAATTTACAGCATCACTTTCTTATTGCCATGCCTGCTCTCCAGGATCCGATTTTCCGCCGCGCCGTGGTCTATATTTGTGAATACAACGAAGACGGCGCGATGGGGATTATCATCAATAAGCCGCTGGAAAACCTTCAGGTTGAAGGGATTCTGGACAAGCTGAAAATCCCTGCTGAAGCGCGGCTGCCGGAAATCCGTCTCGATAAACCGGTGATGCTCGGCGGCCCGCTTGCAGAAGATCGTGGTTTTATCCTGCATACCCCGCCGGTTTTCTCGTCCAGCATTCGTATCTCCGATAACACCGTCGTCACCACCTCTCGCGATGTGCTCGAAACACTGGGCACGGCAAATCAGCCTTCTGAGGTGCTGGTTGCGCTCGGTTACGCCTCCTGGGAAAAAGGGCAGCTGGAACAAGAAATTCTGGACAACGCCTGGCTGACGGCCCCTGCGGATATGAATATCCTGTTTAAAACCCCTATCGCCGATCGCTGGCGTGACGCGGCAAAACTGATTGGCATTGATATTCTGACCATGCCTGGCGTTGCGGGGCACGCGTAATGAGCGGCACCCTTCTCGCCTTCGACTTCGGCACCAAAAGCATCGGCGTCGCTGTGGGTCAACGGATCACCGGCACCGCTCGCCCGCTCACTGCGCTGAAAGCTAACGACGGCACGCCGGACTGGAACCTTATTGAGCGCTTGCTCAAAGAGTGGCAGCCGGACGACGTGATTGTCGGTCTGCCGCTGAACATGGACGGTACCGAGCAGCCGCTTACCGCCCGCGCGCGCAAGTTCGCGAACAAAATCCATGGCCGCTTTGGTGTCTCCGTTAAGCTGCACGATGAACGTTTGAGCACCGTCGAGGCACGCGCTGGCCTGTTCGAGCACGGTGGCTTCCGGGCGTTGAACAAAGGCAGCGTGGATTCAGCTTCAGCCGTCATTATCCTCGAAAGCTATTTCGAACAGGGTTACTGAGCGCAGGGGTCTACAGCCGCCCCTGCGCCCGTCGCTCCGCCAGACTCTGCTCAAAGTTCTGCATCCCCGCCTGCTGCCCCGTTTGAATAATGCCCGGCAGTTGCCAGGTTTTGCCTTCGCGGATCAGGTTTGCCGCCGCCGACGTATTCACCAGTAGCTCATACAGCGCCACGCGCCCGCCCTGGACATCCTGACGCAGCTTCTGCGCCAGAACCGCACGCAGGCTTCCCGCCAGCTGATTACGCACCGGATCTTTCTCCTGCGCCGGAAAGGTATCGACCAGGCGCTCGATCGCCTGCGCCGCACCGCGCGTGTGCAGCGTGGCCAACACCAGATGGCCGGTTTCCGCCGCCGTCAGCGCCAGGCGTATCGTCTCGCTGTCGCGCAGCTCACCAAGCAGAATCACATCCGGATCTTCACGCAGCGCGCTGCGCAGGGCCTCGGCAAAGGACGGGCTGTGCAGGCCTATCTCCCGCTGCTGGATCAGGCAACGTTCACTCTGGTACATAAACTCCACCGGATCTTCCAGGGTCAGAATATGCCCGTCCGTCTGGTGATTGAGGAAATCGACCATCGCGGCCAGGGTGGTCGATTTCCCGCTGCCGGTGGCGCCGGTGACCAGAATCAGGCCATTGTCATTGGACAAAAGCTCCGGGATCGCTCGCGGCACACCTAACGCAGAGAGCTGCGGGCACGTCAGCGGCAACAGGCGCAGCGCGATCGAAACGCCGTGCATATGCTTAAACGCACTGCCGCGCAGCCGCTGACGGTCTGCGAGGGTAACGGCAAAATCCACCTGCCCATTTGCCCACCAGGCGCCCTGCTGTTCGTCGTTGAGCCACGCTTTTAATAATGCCTCCACATCCGGGGGCGGAAACGGCGCAGGTTCAAGACGGCCTGACCTGCGCCAGCGCGGTGGTGAATCACTGCACAGGTGTAGATCGGAGACGTTATGCTTTACACTAAGGGCCACAATTTCTTCCACATCCATAGACTACTCCTCGGAAAATGAACGACATTGCGCATAACCTGGCACAGGTCCGGGACAAAATCTCAGCCGCGGCAACGCGTTGCGGCCGTGCTCCAGAAGAAATTACATTGCTTGCAGTCAGCAAAACCAAGCCTGCGAGCGCCATCGCAGAAGCGATAGCCGCCGGTCATCGTGCCTTTGGTGAAAACTATGTGCAGGAAGGCGTAGATAAGATTCTCGCTTTCCGGGAACGGGGAAATGCAGACCTGCAATGGCACTTTATCGGTCCGCTACAGTCGAACAAAAGCCGTCTGGTAGCAGAGCACTTCGACTGGTGTCACACCATCGATCGTCTGCGTATCGCTACCCGTTTGAGCGACCAGCGCCCTATTGAGATGCCAGCGCTTAACGTGCTAATTCAAATCAACATCAGCGATGAAAACAGCAAGTCCGGCATTACGCTGAGCGAACTGGATGCGCTGGCGGCGGACGTAGCGGCGCTGCCGCGCTTAACCCTGCGCGGGCTGATGGCTATCCCGGCGCCAGAGTCAAGTTATGAAAGGCAGTTTGCCGTAGCACAGCAAATGGCTGTAGCATTTGAGGCGCTTAAAGCGCGCTATGACACGGTAGACACGCTTTCTCTGGGCATGTCGGATGATATGGAAGCCGCCATCGCGGCAGGCAGCACCATGGTGCGCATCGGCACGGCAATTTTCGGTGCGCGCGATTACCCCCAATAATAAGGAAACCTGAGGAACGCCATGAAGACGTTGACTTTCCTGCTTTCAACGGTCATTGAACTGTATACGATGGCGCTGCTGTTGCGCGTCTGGATGCAGTGGGCCCGTTGTGATTTTTACAATCCATTCTCACAATTTATCGTGAAAATCACGCAGCCCATTGTGGGGCCGCTTCGCCGCATCATTCCGGCAATGGGGCCGATTGACAGTTCATCTCTGCTGATGGCGTTTATTCTGAGCGTTATCAAAGCGATCGTGCTGTTTATGGTCATCACTTTCCAGCCGATTATCTGGATTTCAGCCGTTCTGATCCTGGTTAAAACCGTCGGCTCGCTGATCTTCTGGGTCCTGCTGGTGATGGCGATCATGAGCTGGGTAAGCCGGGGCCGTAGCCCGGTGGAGTACGCGTTGATTCAGCTGACGGAACCGTTGCTGCGTCCAATTCGTAGCCTGCTGCCTGCGATGGGCGGAATCGACTTCTCACCGATGCTTCTCGTTCTGCTGCTGTACGTGCTGAATATGGGTATCGCGGAACTGTTACAGGCGACGGGTAATATGCTGCTGCCGGGGCTGTGGATGGCGTTATGAGTGCAGTTAGCCCCTGCGCCGACGGGCTGGTTTTACGGCTGTACATTCAGCCGAAAGCCAGCCGCGACAGTATTGTTGGGCTGCATGGCGACGAGCTAAAAGTCGCCATCACGGCCCCGCCGGTTGACGGCCAGGCGAATGCGCATCTGACCAAATATCTGGCTAAACAGTTTCGCGTCGCTAAAAGCCAGGTCATCATTGAGAAAGGTGAACTTGGCCGGCATAAACAGGTAAAAATCCTTAACCCGCAATCTATCCCGACGGAAGTCGCGGCTCTGACAGAACAGGACTAAACCATGCAGAAAGTTGTTCTCGCCACCGGTAACGCCGGTAAAGTGCGCGAGCTGGCCTCGCTATTAAATGATTTTGGGCTGGACGTGGTGGCTCAGACCGAGCTGGGCGTGGACTCCGCCGAAGAGACCGGCCTGACGTTTATCGAAAACGCCATTCTGAAAGCGCGCCATGCGGCGCAGGTAACCGGACTGCCCGCGATTGCCGATGATTCCGGTCTGGCCGTGGATTTTCTGGGCGGTGCGCCGGGGATTTACTCCGCCCGCTATTCCGGGCCGGACGCCACCGACCAGCAGAACCTGGAAAAGCTGCTTGTGGCCCTGAAAGACGTTCCTGACGAACAGCGTACCGCGCAGTTCCACTGCGTGCTGGTCTACATGCGTCACGCGGAAGATCCCACGCCGATTGTCTGTCACGGCAGCTGGCCGGGCGTGATCACCCGTGAAGCGGCGGGCAACGGCGGCTTTGGTTACGACCCGATTTTCTTTGTCCCGACCGAGGGCAAAACCGCTGCGGAACTCACCCGCGAAGAGAAAAGCGCGATCTCCCACCGTGGACGCGCCCTGAAACTGTTACTGGAAGCACTGCGTAATGGCTAATTTGCCGCCTCTGAGTCTTTATATTCACATCCCATGGTGCGTGCAGAAATGTCCGTACTGTGATTTCAACTCGCACGCGCTGAAGGGTGAAGTGCCGCACGATGATTACGTCGCGCATCTGCTGGCCGATCTGGATGCCGATGTACCGTACGCACAGGGACGTGAAGTGAAGACCATTTTTATTGGTGGCGGTACGCCGAGCCTGCTTTCAGGCCCGGCGATGCAGACGCTGCTGGACGGTGTGCGCGCACGCCTGAACCTGGCAGCGGATGCTGAAATTACGATGGAAGCCAACCCCGGCACCGTTGAGGCCGACCGTTTTGTCGAGTACCAGCGTGCGGGCGTGAACCGTATCTCTATCGGCGTGCAGAGCTTTAGCGAGCCAAAGCTGAAGCGTCTGGGGCGCATTCACGGCCCGGAAGAGGCAAAGCGCGCGGCAAACCTGGCAACGGGGCTTGGGCTGCGCAGCTTTAACCTCGACCTGATGCACGGCCTGCCGGATCAGTCGCTCGAAGAAGCGCTTGACGATTTGCGTCAGGCGATTGAACTGAACCCGCCGCATCTGTCGTGGTATCAGTTGACCATTGAACCGAACACCCTGTTTGGTTCGCGCCCGCCGGTGCTGCCGGACGACGACGCGCTGTGGGATATCTTCGAGCAGGGCCACCAGCTTTTGACCGCGGCGGGATATCAGCAATACGAAACGTCGGCGTATGCGAAGCCGGGCTATCAGTGTCAGCACAATCTGAACTACTGGCGTTTTGGCGACTATCTCGGAATTGGCTGCGGTGCGCACGGCAAGGTGACCTTCCCGGACGGACGCATTCTGCGTACCGCCAAAACGCGTCATCCGCGCGGGTATATGGAAGGCCGCTACCTGGAGCGTCAGCACGACGTCGAGGCGGTGGATAAGCCGTTTGAGTTCTTTATGAACCGCTTCCGTCTGCTGGAAGCCGCTCCGCGCGCGGAATTTACGCGTTATACCGGGCTGCCGGAGTCAGTGATTCGCCCGCAGATTGACGAGGCGCTGGCGCAGGGGTATCTGACCGAGTGTGATGAGTCCTGGCAGATCACCGAGTACGGCAAGCTGTTCCTGAACTCCCTTCTTGAGTTGTTCCTCGCTGAAAATCCTGAAGGCTGATTCAGAATTTTACATCCCGTTCTGCTGGCTGAGGGAAAGGCTGGCAGAGTGTGGGGATGGAAACAATACGTTCATACGCAAAGCAGCTCAGACGCGAGCTGACACAGGAAGAAAGACGGCTTTGGTATTTACTGCGCAGCCGCCGTTTCGAAAATTATAAATTTCGCCGACAGCACCCGGTAGGTAACTACATTCTGGATTTCGCCTGTTGCGCGGCTCGGCTGGCCGTTGAGCTGGATGGCGGACAACATGATGAAAATCAGGAATACGATCGACAAAGGACATTGTGGTTAAACCATAAGGACTGGCACGTCATTCGATTCTGGAACAACGAACTCTGGAATAACGAAGAGGCGGTGTTAGAAAGGATCCTTGAAACGCTGCAAGCGCTGCAACCCTCACCCCGGCCCTCTCCCTGAAAGGGAGAGGGGGCAAACATCCCCTCGCCCCTTTGGGGAGAGGGTTAGGGTGAGGGGCTAAGTGAATTACTTCAGCGTCCCCACCAGCGCCTTCCGGCTGTCTTCCAGCGACACCACGCGCTTACACACGTCTTTGCCGAACTGCTGGAAATCGGCTTCCTGATTCTTCCACTCGTTCTGAATCGAGGTTTGCAGTCCGCCCAGACTACCCAGTACACCCTGCAAAGGATTACCGCCACCCTTCAGCACCGCTTTGGCGCCCATCTCGTTGATGCTGTCCTGGAGAATGCCGCCCATCGCCTGGTTCACCAGCTGCTGACCGTCGGCACGCACCTGATCGATCGCCTTATAGTGGAACGTCAGGCCATCAGAGCGCGTCTCGATAATACGGTTCATCTGCTCTTTCAGCTGTTTATCCAGCTTCGTCAGGCGGGTGCGCATATTGCTGCTCTCCCCCACCTCTTTGGTGATGATTTTATCCAGCGCCACGCGGCTCTTTTCAACGCGGGTCAGCGCGCCATCGTTGATCCAGGGCAGCGCGGTACGCAACTCGGCCTGGTAGTCCATCGCCTGCTCGCGCTGGGCGGCCGTCAGGTTTTGCGGTTTGCCGTTAAAGGTCACGTTGCCATCCGGCGTAATCACCAGATTGCCATTCTCGCCCTTAACCTGCACGGTTTGCGGACTCAGCACCACGTCATCACGCGGGGTGACGCTACATTTATACTCCGCATGGGCGGTGGATCCGATTGCCAGTAAAGCAACAGCCAGCAACGTTTTGCGCATCTTTAACACTCCCTCAGACAAAATGGGCCAGCTAATGCTGGCCCGTTCTTGCTTTATTAGTCCCACCAAACGTCGAAAAGTTCGCTAACGCGGACATCTTCCAGTTTGTGGTCTTCAAGCCATTTGCGTACCAGCGCCTGATGCTCTTCGGTGCATTTCCCCACTTCCTGGGTGCAAATCAGACCTTCCCACGCCAGATAGCCGCTACCGTCGAAGGCCAGCTTGTTTGGCTCGATCACCTCGTTGATGAACGCATCAACGTCCTGATCGATCTGCTCAACGCTGGTGCCTTCCGGGAAACGCCAGGCAACGGAGAAACCCACTTCCTGGAATTCTTCGATGTGCATCTTTTTACGCAGACGACGGCTACGATTCTTTGCCATTATTTCACCCTCTCGAACATTAAGTCCCATACGCCGTGACCAAGACGATGGCCACGCTGTTCAAATTTTGTCACCGGACGTGAATCCGGACGCGGTACGTAGTCGTTGCTTTCAGACTGATTTTTATACCCGTCCAGGGACGACATCACTTCCAGCATATGTTCCGCATAAGGTTCCCAGTCGGTTGCCATGTGGAAAACGCCGCCCAGCTTGAGCTTACTTTTCACCAGCTCGGCAAACGGCGCCTGAACGATACGGCGTTTATTATGACGCGCTTTGTGCCATGGGTCAGGGAAAAAGAGCTGAACCATGTTCAAAGAATTGTCAGGAATCATTTTGTGCAGCACTTCCACCGCGTCGTGACACATGACGCGCAGGTTCTCAACGCCCTCTTCATGGGCCGTTGCCAGGCATGCGCCGACGCCCGGCGAATGTACTTCAATACCGAGGAAGTTCTGCTCCGGGCGCGCTTTCGCCATAGTGACCAGCGAGGTGCCCATACCAAAGCCGATCTCCAGGGTCACTGGCGCGTCGCGGCCAAACAGGTCGGTGAAGTCGAGCGGTTGCTCGCTGAACTCAACGCCCATCACCGGCCAGTAGTTGTCCAGCGCGTGTTGCTGCCCTTTTGTCAGGCGCCCCTGACGGCGGACAAAGCTGCGAATACGGCGCAGCGGGCGACCGTTTTCATCAAATTCCGGTGAAATGACGTCGTTTTTCATAAAAGAGTTGTCTGCTTGTGAGAATGTTCGGGAAACGGGCATTATCCAAAGTTAAGGCTTCTATGCAAGCATGGGAAAGATCCGGTTTACAGCAGATTGACGCTGTGCTGCAATCTGCGTCCCTGATTAAGCGAATCGATGACCATGCAAGCCTCTCAATTTTCAGCCCAGGTGCTGGACTGGTACGACAAATACGGGCGTAAAACCCTGCCCTGGCAAATTGAAAAAACGCCGTACAAAGTATGGCTCTCCGAGGTGATGTTGCAACAAACGCAGGTCGCGACGGTCATTCCTTACTTCGAGCGTTTTATGGCGCGCTTCCCGACAGTCACCGATCTGGCGAACGCCCCGTTGGACGAGGTGCTGCACCTGTGGACCGGGCTTGGCTATTACGCCCGCGCGCGCAACCTGCACAAGGCCGCACAGCAGGTCGCGACGCGCCACAACGGTAAATTCCCGGAAACCTTCGACGAGGTGGCGGATTTGCCCGGCGTCGGGCGTTCGACCGCAGGCGCAATCCTCTCCCTCTCTTTAGGCAAACATTTCCCTATTCTCGACGGCAACGTCAAGCGCGTGCTCGCACGCTGCTACGCCGTAGATGGCTGGCCGGGTAAGAAAGAGGTTGAGAAACGCCTGTGGGAGATAAGTGAAGCGGTCACTCCGGCGAAAGGGGTGGAGCGTTTTAACCAGGCGATGATGGATCTGGGCGCGATGGTCTGTACCCGTTCAAAACCGAAGTGCGAACTCTGCCCGGTAAACAACCTCTGCGTGGCCTATGCGAACCACACCTGGGCGCAGTATCCGGGGAAAAAACCGAAGCAGACGCTGCCTGAACGCACCGGGTACATGCTGCTGATGCAGCATGGCGACGAGGTGTTTCTCGCTCAGCGTCCGCCGAGTGGCCTGTGGGGTGGTCTATACTGCTTCCCACAGTTTGAGGATGAAGCCTCGCTTCGGGCATGGCTTGAACAGCGCGGCATTGCGGCCGAAACCCTGACGCAACTCAACGCGTTCCGTCATACCTTCAGCCATTTCCATCTGGACATTGTGCCGATGTGGCTTCCCGTGTCCTCATTCACGTCGTGCATGGATGAAGGCACCGCTCTCTGGTATAACTTAGCGCAACCGCCATCAGTCGGGCTGGCGGCTCCCGTGGAGCGCCTGTTACAGCAATTACGTGTCGGTGCAATGGTTTAGCATCGGCAAGACAAAGAGGAATGAGTATGGCCAGAACCATTTTTTGTACTTTCCTACAGCGCGACGCTGAAGGCCAGGATTTCCAGCTCTACCCGGGCGACCTGGGTAAGCGCATTTACAACGAGATCTCCAAAGAAGCCTGGGGACAGTGGCAGAAAAAACAGACCATGCTGATCAACGAGAAAAAGCTCAGCATGATGAACCCGGAACACCGCAAACTGCTGGAGCAGGAGATGGTGAACTTCCTGTTCGAGGGTAAAGACGTCCACATCGAAGGCTATACGCCACCGGAAAAATAATAACGCGCAGCTGCTGCCCGGCGGCGCTGCGCTTGCACGGGCCTACGGTTATGTAGGCCGGGTAAGCGCAGCGCCACCCGGCAACAGCAACCCCAAAGCAAACACAACACGCACTCCCGGAATGATGAAAAAACTTTTAGCGCTAGCCCTTGTTGCGCCGTTGCTTGTGTCTTGTTCTTCCAAAAAAGGCGATGAATACAACGAAGCCTGGGTCAAGGACACCAACGGTTTTGACATTTTGATGGGGCAGTTTGCCCACAACATCGAGAACATATGGGGATTTAACGAAGTTCTTATTGCCGGACCGAAGGACTACGTTAAGTACACCGACGCCTATCAGACCCGTAGCCACATCAACTTTGATGACGGTACGATTACGGTTGAAACCATCGCGGGGACTGAACCTGCGGCGCATTTACGTCAGGCCATCATTAAAACCCTGCTGATGGGCGACGATCCGGGGTCTATCGACCTCTACTCTGATGCCGATGACATCACCATCTCCAAAGAGCCGTTCCTGTATGGCCAGGTCGTTGACCAGACCGGTCAGCCGATCCGCTGGGAAGGCCGCGCCACGAAATTTGCCGACTATCTGCTGCAAACGCGCCTGAAAAGCCGTACCAACGGCCTGAAAGTGATCTACAGCGTCACCATCAACCTGGTGCCGAACCACCTCGACAAGCGTGCGCATAAGTATCTGGGCATGGTGCGTCAGGCGTCGCGTAAGTATGGCGTGGATGAGTCGCTGATCCTGGCGATTATGCAGACCGAGTCCTCGTTCAACCCCTACGCGGTAAGCCGTTCCGACGCGCTGGGGCTGATGCAGGTTGTGCAGCACAGCGCCGGTAAAGACGTGTTCCGCGCGCAGGGGAAATCCGGCACGCCGAGCCGCAGCTACCTGTTTGACCCGCAGAGCAACATTGATACCGGCACGGCCTATCTGGCGATGCTGAACAATGTCTATCTCGGCGGGATTGATAACCCAACCTCACGTCGCTATGCGGTGATCACCGCCTACAACGGCGGGGCGGGCAGCGTGCTGCGCGTCTTCTCAAATGACAAAGTGCAGGCCGCAAACATCATCAACAGCATGGCGCCAGGGGATGTGTACGCTACCCTCACCACCCGCCACCCGTCTGCGGAATCCCGCCGCTATCTGTATAAGGTGAATACGGCGCAGAAGAACTATCGTCGCCGCTAAAAACCAACACCACCCCTCACCCTGCCCTCTCCCCAAAGGGGAGAGGGTGTTCAAGTTCCCTCTCCCCTTTGGGGAGAGGGTTAGGGTGAGGGGGCATCAGGCCGCACTCATCCCCCCCACCCATACGAAAATGCTATTTGCATCACAATCCAGACTGCAAATTAATGTGGATTGCATTTTTTTGCGGGAGGTAACAAAACATAACGTTGCCAACTGATAGAATTGCATCAAATAACAACCCTGAATGTTCCTATAACAACATATCTCCCGCTCACTTGTGAGGAAAGTAACATGAACCTTAAGCTGCAGCTTAAAATCTTGTCGTTTCTGCAGTTCTGCCTGTGGGGTAGCTGGCTGACTACACTCGGCTCCTATATGTTTGTGACGCTCAAGTTCGATGGTGCGTCGATCGGTGCCGTTTACAGCTCGCTGGGCATTGCGGCTGTTTTCATGCCAACGCTGCTCGGTATCGTGGCGGATAAATGGTTAAGTGCGAAATGGCTATACATGCTTTGCCATCTGGTGGGTGCGGGGACGCTGTTTATGGCGGCCGAAGTGACCACGCCGGGGGCGATGTTTATGGTGATCCTGCTTAACTCGCTGGCGTATATGCCAACGCTTGGCCTGATCAACACCATCTCCTACTACCGCCTGAAATCTGCCGGACTGGATATCGTCACCGACTTCCCGCCTATCCGTATCTGGGGCACCATCGGCTTTATCATGGCGATGTGGGGCGTGAGCTTCGCGGGCTTCGAGCTGAGCCATATGCAGCTGTATATTGGTGCCGCGCTCTCCGTGCTGCTGGCGCTGTTCACCCTGACGCTGCCCACCATTCCGGTGTCTAACCAGCAGAAAAACCAGAGCTGGAGCACCATGCTTGGCCTGGACGCCTTCGCACTGTTCAAAAACAAGCGCATGGCGATCTTCTTTATCTTCTCCATGCTGCTGGGCGCGGAACTGCAAATCACCAACATGTTCGGTAATACCTTCCTGCACAGCTTCGATAACGATCCGCTGTTTGCCGGGAGCTTTATCGTCGAACACGCGTCGGTGATGATGTCCATCTCGCAGATCTCCGAGACGCTGTTCATCCTGACCATCCCGTTCTTCCTGAGCCGCTACGGTATCAAGAACGTCATGCTGATCAGTATCGCCGCCTGGATGTTGCGCTTCGGTCTGTTCGCCTATGGCGACCCAAGCGCGTTCGGCACCGTGCTGCTGGTTCTGTCGATGATTGTTTACGGCTGTGCCTTCGACTTCTTCAACATCTCCGGCTCGGTGTTTGTGGAAAAAGAGGTGAAGCCTGAAATCCGCGCCAGTGCGCAGGGCATGTTCCTGATGATGACCAACGGCTTCGGTTGTATTCTGGGCGGCGTGGTAAGCGGTAAAGTGGTTGAGATGTACACCACCAACGGCATTACAGACTGGCAGCCGGTGTGGCTGATCTTCGCCGGGTACTCGCTGGTGCTGTTCTTCGCGTTCATCGCGCTGTTCAAGTACAAGCATGTTCGCGTGCCGAATGGTGCGCAGCCGATCGCGCATTGATTGTTGTGCCCGGTGGCGCTGCGCTTACCGGGCTTACAAAACCAGACCGTAGGCCGGGTAAGGCGAAGCCGCCACCCGGCTATTTTATTGCAGAGAGCACCCACCCCACCGACAGCAAATCCGCGCTGCCGCCCGGACTCAGGTTTCGTTCAATCAGTGCCTTATCCATCTTAAGCAACGCCTCGCGATCCCAGCCACTTGCCAGTAATTCACGCGCGTAGCCCTGAACATAGCGCAGCCCCTGAATGCCGCCGCGTGACACGAGATTACTGTCCTGATTGACCGCCATCAGGCGCAACAGCAGGTCGTGAAGCAACTGTCCGTTCCACTGCCCCAGCGCCTTACGCACCGTCGCAAAGCCGCTCTCCGCCTCGCCTCGCGCCCCGGTTAAGCCGTAATGCTGAAACTGCCGCTCCCCCGCCGTTGCTTGCCCGCTGCGCCCGGCCAGCTCCCGCGCCACCAGCCCGCGACAGATGTTACTTACCTCACAACAGAGGCTATCCGCAGAGATATTTTTCACACGACCGGCGGCGAAGCAGAGCAAACCAAGAGCAAAAATACCGCCCTTGTGGGTATTTACCCCGCCCGTGGCGGCGTACATTGCCTGCTCGCAGGCCATTCCCATTGGGCGGAGAATCCGCAACTGCCGATCGGCAGGTTTGGCCGCATGTGCTCCACCCAGTTCCGCAAACCGGGCAAACCACGGCGTAATCGCCATAATGCTGCGGACAAACAAGGCATGGTCCATATCCCGATGCGAGCCGTTATTGAGCCTGTCCACCAGCCCCGGCTTGGGCGTCAGCTCCAGCTCCTGCCACAGCGCCGCTTCGGCAAGCGCAGGCACGTCAACCGGGCGCGGTTTAGTCGCGAGCAAACCAGTCATCGATCATCTTCTCCACGCGGGAAACCACCTGCTCAACGGGATGGTGGCGCGAACGGGAACACGCGTGGGCGGGCTCGTCGCAAATCAGACAGCGTCTGAGGTGTGAACCCAGCGACTGACGGCCCACGAGGCCGTTTTCAGGGCAGATCACGTCCAGATCCCACAGTCTGCCGAGCGGGTGCGTCTGCTCCAGTTCTGCACAGTGCGCTTTGATTTCCGCCGCCGGATGCGCGACGCACCACAATGCTTCAGGTCCGGTGGGTAGCCAGAGCACCAGGCGGTCCAGCACCTGCCAGCGGTTTTCCCACAGCAGCTGGTCGCACATCTGTAACGCCACCCCCATGGTGTTGCGGTAGCGCAGGCTGTCTTTGACTTCCCCGGGCGTGACCAGCGTGAGGGAGATCACCGGTTGTTGATAGTGCGTAAGCCAGTCAGCCTGACGGGCTGCGCGGCGCTCTTTCGCCGCCAGCAGTTCCTCCAGGCTGACACCCGCCCGCACGGGTGTCGCTAAAGTCATACTTCCTCCTTCACCTGTCGCACAGTGTCGATCACGCTGCCGTCGCGGTAGCGGATCACCCCGACGATTTTGTCGGTGAACTCAATCGGTTTCGGTACGCCTGTCAACGAAATCGCTCGCTCATACAGCGCGTTGATATCTACAACCTTCATCCCTGCTTCCATGAGTCGTTCGCGGATCTCCGGGCGCGCCGGGTTGATCGCAATACCGTGGTCGGTGACCAGCACGTCAATGCTCTCCCCCGGCGTGAGGCGAGTGGTAACGCGCTTCACGACGGTCGGGATGCGGCTTCGCAGCAGCGGCGCGACCACAATGGTCATGTTGGCTGCCGCCGCCACGTCGCAGTGTCCGCCGGATGCGCCACGCATCACGCCATCGGAGCCGGTGATGACATTGACATTAAAGTCGACGTCGATTTCCAGGGCGCTGAGGATCACCACGTCGAGCTGGTCGCAGCTTGCCGCCTTGCTGCCGGGGTTGGCGTAGACGTTGGTGGAGATCTCCACGTGGTTCGGGTTGCGCGCCAGCGAGGCCGCTGCCTGGCCGTCAAAGCACTGGGTGTCGAGCAGCTTTTCGATGAGCCCCTTCTCGTGCAGATCCACCAGGCTGCCGGTGATGCCGGCGAGCGCAAAGCGCGCCTTCACGCCGCTGCGCTCCATCTTCTCTTCCATAAAGCGAGTGCAGGCCGTGGCCGCCGCGCCGGAGCCGATCTGCATCGAGAAGCCCGGTTTGAAGTAGCCGGAGTGTTCAATCACGTCCGCCGCATAGCGGGCGATCATCAGCTCGCGCGGGTTGCTGGTGACGCGCGCTGCGCCGACGCTGATTTTCGCCGGGTCGCCCACGCTCTCCACCTGCACGATGTAGTCCACCTGATCCTGCACCAGGCTGGCGGGCATATTGGGGAACGGCACCAGCGCTTCGGTCAGCAGCACCACCTTACGGGCAAACTGCGCGTCCACCATCGCGTAGCCCAGCGAGCCGCAGCACGATTTGCCGTGCGTGCCGTTGGCGTTGCCAAACTCATCGCTGCACGGCACGCCGAGAAACGCCA
Organism: Enterobacter cloacae complex sp. IR5450; assembly: GCF_049238665.1. Classification (NCBI taxonomy): domain Bacteria; kingdom Pseudomonadati; phylum Pseudomonadota; class Gammaproteobacteria; order Enterobacterales; family Enterobacteriaceae; genus Enterobacter; species Enterobacter cloacae complex sp. IR5450. Next base: position 26,856 of record NZ_JBMKIC010000013.1, on the reverse strand, counting down.
CGTCGATGTTCAGTTCGCCGTCCTGGAGTAGCTTCACGCGCCCGCCGTGGGAGTGAATTTGTACCGGCTCGTCCATCAGCCCGTGAGAGATGGCATCCGCCAGCCTGCCGCGCATGCCGGAGGTGTAAATCCGGGTGATGACGCCGCTTTCGATATGCTCGATCAGCGCGTCGTTGCAGGTCATCAGCGAGCTGGAAGCCAGGGTCAGATTTTTGAAGCCCATCCGCGCCAGCAGCGCCACGACGGTGTTGATCACCCGGTCGCCTTCGCGAAAGGCGTGGTGGAAGGAGATGGTCATCCCGTCCTGCAAGCCGCAGCGCTTAACCGCCTCTTCAATAGAGGCGCAGAGCTTGCGGCTGTGCTTCGCCTCGCTGTCCGCCAGCCACGGCGTCGCGCTGTGGGCGGTATCAAAGGGTTTCAGATCCCGCAGATGGGGGAAATTCATATGGAGAAGTTCTGTCTGATTCATTATGTCATCCTTACCGACGCACGCCGGAGGCCGCCGCGCGCTCCAGCACCACCTGCGCGTGGTTAATAATCGGTGCATCCACCATTTTGCCGTTGAGCGACACCACGCCCAGGCCGTTACGCTCGCCCTCTTCTGCCGCCTCAATCACCCGTTTCGCGTGTTCCACTTCTTCCCGTGTCGGGGCGTAGGCGTTGTGCAGCAGGTCTATCTGGCGCGGGTTAATCAGCGATTTGCCGTTAAAGCCCATCTTGCGGATCAGGTCGACCTCGCGCAGGAACCCGGCTTCATCGTTAACGTCTGACCACACCACGTCGAAGGCGTCGATGCCTGCCGCGCGGGCGGCGTGCAGTACGGCGCAGCGGGCGTAGAACAGCTCGGTGCCGTCGCCGCGCTCGGTCTGCATATCCATCACGTAGTCAAAGGCGGCCAGCGCAATGCCGATGAGGCGCGGAGAGCTGCGGGCAATCGCCACGGCGTTGATGACGCCAATGGCCGATTCAATCGCCGCCATCACGCGGGTGGAACCCACCTCGCGGCCGCACGCCTGCTCGATACGCTCGAGGTGGCCTTCCAGCTCGTAAATATCGTCCGGGGTGTCGGTTTTCGGCAGGCGTATCACGTCCACGCCCGCGCGCACGGCGGCCTCCAGATCCAGCAGGCCAAACGGCGTGCTCAGCGGGTTAATGCGCACCACGGTTTCGATATCCTGATACATCGGGTGCTGCAACGCGTGGAACACCAGCATGCGTGCGGTGTCTTTCTCGCGCAGGGCCACGGCGTCCTCAAGGTCAAACATGATGGAGTCGGGACGGTAGATAAAGGCGGTAGAGAGCATGGCGGCATTGGCGCCTGGCAGGAACAGCATACTGCGGCGGAGTTTGCTCATTTCAGCGCCTCCCAGTTGATGGCCTGTTCATCGGCGGCACGCATCAGCGCGCTTTGCAGGCGGGCGCGAATAACACAGTCCAGCGCCCCTTTGTCTTCAATAATGATTAATCCCTGGTGCACGTTCATGGCGCGCAATGTGTCGTTGACCACCTGGCGAATCTGCTCGCCAAACTGCTTAATCACTTCGCTGTGGATGACGATCTCCAGCTCACCGTGAGCGGGGGCGATTTTCACCATCAGGTCGCTGGACTCCTGCGTTCCGGCCAGCGCCTCCCTTACAATATTCATGATAAATTCCTGATAGTTATGCGACTTCCGCACTCGCACGATAATGTGCTTCGAGGTGCGCGAAGGTGGAGTCCGGGACAATCTCCCGGATCCGGGAAAACTGCTGTGTCTTGAGTAAACGGCGCACTTCCGAGGCCGAAATGGCGTTGCCGGTGGCCTTGATGCGCGGCATCTCTACCACGTCAATATGCGAGGCCAGCAGGTCGTGCAGCGTCTGGTTGTACTGGCGGGTGATATCGCAGAACGGCTCCGAGCCGATGAAGCGGTGAGTGATGCCCAGCGCCGGGGCGATAAAGTCCCGGAAGATCAGCACGTCGATCTCGCTCCACGCCTGCTGCACTTTGCCGGTCTCCTTCAGGAAGTAGGCCGGAAACGTGGCGCGGGAAATGATGTACTGCGAGCCCTCATGCACCACCACGTTCGGCAGGTGCGCCACGCCCGCGCGCACCATCTCGAGACGCGCGCTGAACGGGAAGAACGACGCGTCTTCGCGCACCACGAACAGATGCAGGGCATCGCATCGCTGCGCCGCCTGCTCCACCAGATGGCGGTGGCCGAGGGTGAACGGGTTGGCGTTCATCACGATGGCGCCAATGTTCTCCCCGCACTTGCGCTTCGCGCGCAGGGAACGGCAGTAGCGCGCGATCCCCTGCGGGGTGTTCTCCATCAGCACCGCGTTGTTCCCGCTCTGGGCGATAGGCCAGAAGCCGCTGCGGGCAAAGCGCTCCCGGTTGCACGGCCGGGTGCAGAGGAAGAGGTGAAAATGGCCGCGCTCCAGCGCCGCATTTTCCACCTCTGCCAGCAGACGCGCGCTGAGGTTTTCCCCACGAAGCTGCTCGTTGACCGCCACGCATTTGATGACGTTGGCAGCCAGCCCGGCGCAACCCACCAGCTGCGCGCCGGACCAGGCTTCGACAAACAGCGTGATGTCGTTGTCCAGGCCAAGGCCGCTGTCTGCCAGCAGGTAGCGGATCTGGCTTAAGCGTTCCGGGTGTTCCGCCACAACGGTGTGCCGAAAATCAATGGGTTGCGATTGCATGCTGCCGCCTTACTTAATGTGCTGCCGCAAGCCCGACGGCTGGCGCTTCCACGATCACGTTGCTGAGATGACCGATATGCTCGATCTCCACCTCAATGCGATCCCCCTCTTTCATAAACAGCGGCGGGTTACGCTTTTTACCCACCCCACCTGGGGATCCGGTGATGATCACGTCGCCCGGGCTGAGACGGGTGAAGGTGCTGATGTACTCGATCAGCTCCGCCACCTTGTGGATCATGCTGCTGGTGTTGTCTTCCTGCACCATGCGGCCGTTCAGCCAGGTGCGGATTGCCAGTTGGTGCGGATCGGGGATCTCATCCGCCGTCGCCATCCACGGGCCGAACGCCCCGGTCTGCCGCCAGTTTTTCCCGGCGGTGAACCAGGTGTGCTGCCAGTCGCGGGCGGAGCCGTCCATGTAACAGCTGTAGCCCGCCACGTGGCGCAGGGCGTCGTCGCGGCTGATGTTCTCCCCGCCTTTGCCGATGATCACCGCCAGCTCGCCTTCGTAGTCGAACTCGCTGGAGTGGCGCGGCTTCAGCACCGGCTCGTTGTGGCCGGTCTGTGAGTCCGGGAAGCGGACAAACAGCGTCGGGGCCGGGTTGTGCTGGTCAAACTCCTTGCGCTTGTCGGCATAGTTCATGCCCACGCAGAGGATTTTTTCCGGCTGTACAATCACCGGTAAGAAGGTGATGGCGTTCAGCGGCACGTCCACCGCGTCGTTCAGGAATCGGGTGGCCTGCGCCAGCCCGTTCCCCTGCAACAGCGCTTTAAGGTCGCCATAGCGTTCGCCGAGGCGGCGGCCTAAATCAATCACGCCGTCGGCCTGAACGATGCCGTAGCTGCGTTTTCCCTGGTATAAAAAGCTTGCGAGTTTCATTGTTCTTTCCTGAAAACTTAAACGAGGAAGTTGCCCAGAATCAGCAGAGAGATGGAGACGTTAATCGCCCCGCCGATACGGGTAGCAATCTGGGCGAACGGCATCAGGCTCATGCGGTTGCCTGCGGTCAGGATCGCCACGTCACCAGTACCGCCCTGGCCGCTCTGGCAGCAGGAGACGATGGCGACATCAATCGGGTGCATACCAATCTTTTTGCCGACGAAGAACCCGGTTGCCACCAGCGCGGAGACGGTGCTGATAATCACCAGCAGGTTGGTCAGCGTGAAGGCGGCCACCAGTTCATGCCATGGGGTGATGGCCACGCCAACGGCAAAGAGAATCGGGTAGGTCACAGAGGTCTGGAAGAATTTGTACACCACCTGGGAACCCTCCAGCAGACGCGGAGAGGCACCGTTGCAGAGCTTCACCAGCACCGCCATAAACAGCATGCCGACCGGCGCAGGCAGGCCGATCAGCTTGTGGCCGAGCATGCCCAGCATGTAGAGCAGCACCGCCAGCAGCGCGCCGGAGGCGATCGTGGTCACGTCCGCCTTGCCGGAGAACGCAGGCTAAGAAACGGTGGCATCGGCATTGGCGCGGTTAGGCATCAGCTGGCCTTCACCGGTCAGGTGCGGGTAGCGTTTCCCGAGCTGGTTGAGGCAACCGGAGATAATGATCGCCGTCAGGCCGCCGAGCATCACCATCGGCAGTACGCGGCCGAGCGCCACGCCCTGATCCATATGCAACAGGGTGGCATAGCCGATGGAAAGCGGGATTGCCCCTTCCCCGACGCCGCCCGCCATGATCGGCAGAATGATAAAGAAGAAGATCTGGAACGGCTCGAGGCCCAGCGCCAGCCCAACACCCATGCCGACAATCATGCCGACGATTTCACCGCACAGCATCGGGAAGAAGATGCGCAGGAAGCCCTGGATCAGCACGGTGCGGTTCATACTCATGATGCTGCCGACGATAATGCAGCAAATATAGAGATAAAGAATGTTGGTGGATTTATAGAACTTAGTGGTGGATTCCACTACTACATCCGGCAGCAGGCCGTAATAGACCAGCGCGGAAGGGATAAAGGTGGCGCAAATTGCCGCCGCGCCGAGCTTGCCGACAATCGGCAGGCGTTTGCCGAACTCACCGCAGGCAAAGCCGAAGAAGGCCAGCGTGGCCACCATGACCACAATGTCGCTCGGTAGTTTTCCGCCCAGGCAATCAATCGCAATCAGCGCGCCCGCCAGAACGAACAGCGGCAGAGGTATAATGCCGATTTTCCAGGTATCCATAATATGCCACCAGCGCTCTTTGAGCGATGGCCGCTGAATATCAATCGGGTCGTGGGTAACAGAGAATGAATCGTCAGTTGTGCTCATAATAAGCCCCTTAGTTATTTTGTGCGTTCAGCTTAGAGTCACAAAGGCTTACTTTATGTGAGGGATGGCATATTAAAAGCGAAGTTTTAATGGACGCTATGGTTTTAATGGTTTCTTTTATTTAATGTGATTTATGCCTTATTTATTGCCGTGGTTTTTATGGTTTCTTTTCTTAGCTGAACAAAGAAATAACATTTATTCATTTAACCTTAAGAGGATGAGACCTTCGGAAAAATCTTTTACAGGCTGCGCTGTGCAAGGGATCACAAGTTTTCGGCAAAGCGGGCATCCTGGCCTTAAAAGATGATATATTCAGCCGACCTGTTGATATCTCGCGTGAAAGTTATGAAAGTATCGTTTCAGATCAAGCTGTTTATTTCGCTGGTCGCCTTTTTCTCAGTGCTGTTCGCATTACTGGGCGGATATTATTATGTCGATGTCGGCAGGCAGCTTTATCAGGAAATGAGCGCGCGCGCAAAAATACAGGCTGAAGAAATTGCGCTTATTCCAACCCTGCGAAAAGAAGTCGAACAAAAGGATATCCAGGCATCCATGACTTTATGCAGAAAATAGCCGCCCGCAGCGACGCCAGTTTTATTGTGATTGGTGACAATAAGGGGCTGCATCTTTTCCACTCCGTGTTTGCCGACCGGGTAGGCAAAACGCTGGTTGGCGGAGATAACGACGAGGTATTACACGGCAAAAGTACCATCACCATCCGCAAGGGCGGGTTAGGCATTTCACTGCGCAGCAAAGCGCCCATTTTTAATGATGCCGGGCAGGTGGTGGGGATTGTTTCGGTAGGCTATCTCACAAGCTATCTGGACACCATCACCGTCAGCAAGGTGGTTAATATCCTGATTGCCGCCGTGCTGCTGCTTATCGCCCTGTTTATTTTCTCCTGGTTCTTCACCCGCAGCATCAAGAAGCAGATATTCTCTCTGGAGCCGCGCGAAATCGGCCTGCTGGTGCGCCAGCAAAAGGCGATGATGGAATCCATTTATGAAGGGGTGATTGCCATCGATGACGATCTCCGCATTGAGGTGATCAACCAGGCGGCGCGTAAATTATTAGGCTTACGCCAGCCCGCCCGCGAACTGCGGGGTCAACTCATCAGCCAGGTGATCGCGCCCGTCCCGTTCTTCAACGCGCAAACCATGCTTGCGAAAGACACCCACGATGAGATCTGTCGCTTTAACGATCTCACGGTCATTGCCAGCCGGGTGCGGATAATGCTGGAAGATGCATTGCAGGGCTGGGTGATCACCTTTCGCGATCGCAACGAGATCGACTCGCTCAGCGCCCAGCTCAGCCAGGTGAAGCGCTACGTTGATAACCTGCGCATCATGCGCCATGAACAGCTGAACCGCATGACTACGCTGTCCGGCCTGCTGCATATGGGCCGTTATGACGAGGCAATTCGCTACATACAGGCGCAGTCGGAACACGCTCAGGAGCTGCTGGACTTTATCTCGTCCCGCTTTAGCTCTCCGACGCTGTGTGGTTTGCTGCTTGGAAAGGCCGCCCGCGCGCGTGAAAAAGGCGTTGAGCTGAGTTTCGATCCGGCCTGCCGGGTGGATAAACCGTTCCTGCCGCTGCTCGAATCGGAACTTATCTCGATCATCGGGAACTTGCTGGATAACGCCATTGAAGCGACCCAGCGTGCACCGCTCCCGCATGCCCCGGTGGACGTGCTGATAAAGCTGAACGAGCAGGAACTGATTATTGAAGTCGCCGACCAGGGCGTCGGCATCACACCGGAGATCCGCGACCGGATCTTTGAGCGCGGCATCACCACCAAAACGCGCGGCGATCATGGTATTGGCCTGTATCTGATTGAAAGCTATGTCACACAGGCTGGCGGTGCAATTGAAGTTGCCGATAACACCCCACGCGGTGCCATTTTCTCACTGTTTATTCCCGCCACGGGAACGGCCCGGCACCCCGTACAGGAACTGGAAGATACCGACTATGCAACATGAACTTATCGACGTACTGATTGTTGAAGACGAGAACGAACTGGCGCAACTGCACGCGGAGCTTATCGGTAAACATCCGCGTCTGAGGCTGGTGGGGATTGCCGCGTCGCTGGCCGACGCGCAGGTACAACTGGAGAGCAAACAGCCGAAGCTGATGCTGCTGGATAACTACCTGCCGGACGGCAAAGGCATCACCCTTATCAGCAACCCGATGCTCACCCGCGCCAACTGCTCGGTGATTTTCATCACCGCCGCCAGCGATATGGACACCTGTAGCCAGGCCATTCGTAACGGCGCGTTCGACTATATCCTTAAGCCGGTCTCCTGGAAGCGGCTCAGCCAGTCGCTGGAGCGTTTTGTGCAGTTTGCCGAACAGCAGCGCGTCTGGAAGATTGTCGACCAGCAGAACGTGGATTCACTCTATCAGTTACAGGCGAAAAACTATCGTCTGGACAACGGCAGCAAAGGGATAGAGGAGAACACGCTGGCGCGGGTGCAAATGCTGTTTAACAACAAGGCGGCGCACTGTTTTACGGTGGATGAGGTGGTGAGCGAGACGGGCCTGAGTAAAACCACCACCCGGCGCTATCTGGAACACTGCGTGGAGGTAGGTTTTCTGACGGTGGAGATGCTGTACGGTAAGATTGGACATCCGAGAAGGATGTACAGGCGTAGTGCGACTTAACTCCCCTCACCCCGGCCCTCTCCCCAAAGGGGCGAGGGTGAAAAAACGGCTCCGTGCAATACCCTCTCCCCTTTGGGGAGAGGGTTAGGGTGAGGGTCCCTACTTTAATACGTACCCATACAGCCGCTTGATCCCGTCCGCATCCTTCTCGCTGTAAACGCCCTGCAACTCTGGGGAGAAACCCGGCAGCATATTAATGCCCTCTTCCAGTGCCAGGAAGTAGCGCTGTACTGCTCCACCCCAGACTTCCCCCGGCACCACGCACAGAACGCCCGGCGGGTATGGCAGCGCACCTTCGGCGGCAATGCGTCCTTCGGCGTCACGAATACGCACCAGTTCGACGTTCCCGCGAATGTACTCCTGGTTGGCATCCTGGGGGTTCATCACCACGGCAGGCAGGCTCTCCTGACGGAACATCGCCTTCTGTAAATCCTTCACGTTAAAGCTGACGTAGAGATCGTGCATCTCCTGGCATAGCTGACGGATCGTATAGTCGCGGTAACGCACCGGGTATTTCTGATAGATGGTCGGAAGCACATCCGCGAGCGGTGTGTCGTCTTCAATATGCTGTTCAAACTGCCCCAGCATCGCCACCAGCTGCATCAGCTTCTCCGCGCTCTCGGCTGGCGTCAGCAGGAACAGGATGGAGTTGAGATCGCACTTCTCCGGCACAATGCCGTTCTCGCGCAGGTAGTGGGCGAGAATGGTCGCCGGAATGCCGAAATCGGTATAGTGCCCTGTTTCAGCATCAATGCCCGGCGTGGTCAGCAGCAGCTTGCACGGATCGACGAAATACTGCTCGCGGGCATAGCCTTCAAAACCGTGCCATTTTGCATCCAGTTCAAAACTAAAGAAGCGACGTTCGCTGGCGATGGCCTGCGTGGGGTGATCCTGCCATGGCCGCCCCGCCACCACCGGTGGGATAAACGGTTTGATCATATGGCAGTTAGCGATGATGGCCTTGCGCGCTTCAATGCCCAACTCGACACACTCCGCCCACAGCCTGCGTCCGCTTTCGCCCTCGTGGATCTTGGCGTTCACGTCCAGCGCCGCAAACAGCGGGTAAAACGGGCTGGTGGAGGCATGCAGCATGAACGCGTTGTTCAGCCGCTTGTGTGGGCAGAAGCGCGACTGACCGCGAATATGGTTATCCTTTTTATGGATCTGCGACGTTTGTGAGAACCCGGCCTGCTGCTTGTGGACCGACTGGGTCACGAAAATTCCCGGATCGTTCTCGTTCAGTTCCAGCAGAAGCGGAGACGTTTCCGCCATCATCGGGATAAATTGCTCGTAGCCGACCCAGGCGGAGTCAAAGAGGATGTAGTCGCAAAGGTGCCCGATCTTGTCGATCACCTGACGGGCGTTGTAGATCGTGCCATCGTAGGTGCCGAGCTGAATGATCGCCAGACGGAACGGGCGCGCCTCGGCGGCTTTCTGCGGCGCGACGTCACGGATCAGTTCCCGCAGCCAGGCCTCATCAAAGCAGTGCTCATCAATCCCGCCGATAAAACCAAACGGATTACGGGCTGCCTCAAGATAGACAGGCGTTGCCCCGGCCTGGATCAGCGCCCCATGATGGTTGGACTTGTGGTTGTTACGATCGAACAGCACCAGATCGCCACGAGTCAGCAGCGCATTGGTCACCACTTTATTGGCCGCCGACGTGCCGTTCAGCACGAAGTAGGTTTTATCCGCGTTGAACACTTTCGCCGCGAACTTTTGCGCGTGCTTGGCAGAACCTTCGTGGATCAGCAAATCACCGAGCTTCACGTCGGCATTGCACATATCGGCACGAAACACGTTTTCACCGAAGAAGTCGTAAAACTGCCGCCCCGCCGGGTGTTTTTTGAAAAAGGCGCCGTGCTGGTGACCCGGACAGGCAAAGGTGCTGTTTCCCATCGCCACATACTGGCTCAGGGTGCCAAAAAAGGGTGGCAGCAGGTTCTCTTCATACCGGCAGGCGGCAGATTCCAGTTCCAGCAATTCCTGTGCTTTACCCGAGATGATCGCCGTGACACCCTCTGGCACCTCTCCTGGCTCTGTTGAGAACATAAATACCGGTAGCTGAAAGCCCGTACGCTTCAGCAACGCGAGAATGCCGCTGTAGCTTTCAACAACCGTAATGACGACTGCCGCCACATCGGTGAAATCAGTGTTATCCAGCATAACCTTTTCGCGATGCGTAGAAACTTTGGATACCAGCTCGCGGCTGACGGCAATTTTCATGGTTTTCATAGGCGCAAATACCCTCACCGAACGGTGAGACAGGAAGGAGAAAATTCGCGCAATCATGTCACCTTTTATTTTCAGGTGCAAGAAGGAATCAGTATGCGTTACGCCTCCCAAAGCTAAGCGTAATCAGGGACGAACATGCCATAATGATGCAATGCCAGTGCTTAAATAACAGGAGTTAAACGTGGTAATTGGACCCTTTATCAATGCGGGAGCCGTATTGCTGGGCGGTGTACTTGGGGCAGTATTAAGCCAGCGGTTGCCGGAGCGTATTCGCGTCTCCATGCCCTCCATTTTTGGCCTGGCGTCGTTAGGGATTGGTATCCTTTTAGTGGTGAAATGCGCCAACTTGCCGGTGATGGTACTGGCGACGCTGCTCGGCGCACTGATCGGCGAATTTTGCTATCTGGAAAAGGGCATCAATCACGCGGTAGGCAAAGCCAAAAATCTGATTGCCCGACCGGGCAAGGCGAAGCACGGCACGCACGAGTCGTTTATTCAGAACTACGTTGCGATCATTATTCTGTTCTGCGCCAGCGGCACGGGGATATTCGGTTCGATGCAGGAAGGGATGACCGGCGATCCCAGCATATTGATTGCGAAAGCGTTTCTGGATTTCTTTACTGCCACCATCTTTGCCACCACCCTCGGCATCGCCGTCGCCGCGATTTGCGTGCCGATGTTGCTTATTCAACTGGCGCTGGCCACCTGCGCCACGCTGATCCTGCCGCTGACAACACCAGCGATGATGGCAGACTTTACCGCCGTCGGCGGCCTGTTGCTGCTGGCGACAGGGCTGCGAATCTGTGGCATTAAGATGTTTGCAGTGGTGAACATGCTCCCTGCCCTCCTGCTCGCGATGCCGCTATCCGCGCTCTGGACGCACTTTTTCGCTTAAGTTTGCGACGAAATGGTGAGAGAGTGTGCAGTCTGCACCGAAAGCAACAAATTTCGTTGACGCCGGAGGGAGGATCGGGTTTAATGCGCCCCGTTGCCCGGATAGCTCAGTCGGTAGAGCAGGGGATTGAAAATCCCCGTGTCCTTGGTTCGATTCCGAGTCCGGGCACCACTATTCATAAGGCCTCGCTGCAAAGCGGGGCTTTTTCCTTTCTTGGCTACGGTAGATTTCTGGTCGTTGCAACACGTTATTTTTTTGCTGCATTTCTCGCCATTTTCGCAGATGTTCCTTACTTTTAGACACCTCAACATCCTCTGGTGTGCCTTTCCTTACCTCACAGCTACGGTCTTTCTACGGTACCTTTCTCTAAGATCATACATGATAAAGTAGAAAACACGGGGGAAACGGGGGAATTATCATTTCGCCTTAATCCGCTGGTCTTAACGTGATTTTGTCGCGGGGAATAAGGTGGGTAAATCCCCAATAGCAAACGGGTAAACCTGGCAGCATATCCCCTCCACCATTCACATGGGGATCTTCACCAGTCCGTCCACCAGCAACAAGCTCTTCTTGCCCTTTCACTTCTTACCGTTTTCAGAATCACCCGTTCTCCACGCCATCATAAAATGATTTATCCGTAAGCTAAACGTACTGGACTGTTAAACCTGAGTGTCCGCTGTGAGCGAGGAGCGGAAGTTCACTACTCCAACAACAGCATGGCTAACATTGAGGTGTCTTAATCAACGAGGAGCGGTTCACACTTTTGGCGCAAAAGTAGCTATTCAAATTTTGCCCATCAATCGGGAGTTTTGGTCATTACGTTGCGATATCTAGGAATTTGCAATCGACCTATTTTCTTTGAACGCTCATTGATCTATTTTGGAGTCGTATGCTTGCGCGTTGACTCGACATCGAGTCATATAAGTATTTAACAGAGGGATTTATGATTAAAAATAGTGCTTATGAATTTCCAAACTCGTTCTATGACTTTGCTTTAATGCCAAAGTTCCAAGATTGCATTGAAGAACTGAGAAATTTAGCGGAGCCAGAAGACTGGGGATATAAAAACACAACCGATACGTTTAAATTCCCAATACTTAAAAATTACTTGCTTTATACTTATCAGAGAATTGCAGAGGAAAAAAAGATTGCAATCACAGCTGATGAGAACTTCGCTTGCTGGAATACGGGGTTGATTACAGAAAAGCAAGAGCCTCTATTCATTCTTTTTGAAAAAAATAAGCTTGAAGATCATAAAACTTATTGGCATTTTTCCCGATTCAGTCGAAAAGGGGAAGGCTATCTGAATAAATTTGCAGCCATTCCTGAAATGGCACATTACTTTGATGACCCCTCGGTTCTTGTCTACGATACTCGTCTCGATCTGAGAGTGAATGTTGACCACATTATTTCTGACAATAAAAGCAGATTCCCGAAAAATATGCAGTCCATGAGTGATTTCTTACTGCAAAATGTCGTTAATGGTGCAATTGATTCAGCTAAAGAACGAGCAAAAAGAAATTACAAAACTGCAATCCCCCAATACTATCAAGGCACTATGCAGTTATTACTTCCTCTGGCTTTACAAGATGCTTCAAAAGCTGACCTGGCATTGGTAGTAGAACGTTTTTCTGGATTCTACAGAGCATCCACTTGCTTGACCCTAGATATGGCCTATAACAACGCTCGGCAACTAGCACGCCCCGATCGAGATTGGTTAGAACCTTAAGATTACTCTAGCCTATATTAAGATAAGCCCCAACTGGGGCTTTATTCTATCTAATCAGGGATTCATTTGGGTATTTGAGTTTCAAATGACTGACTACTTGCAGATTAGACCTGTTCCCCATCGATAAAAAAGTAGAACGACAGGTATAATCATGTCATTGGAGAGTACAGCTCTTTGTGTGATAAACAAAATGCTGTTTAATTGACCCAGACCCAAAATCCTGCCCCATTCAGAAACAGAATACCGGAATGATTGATTCTGACACCAAATATGCTTCAATCATAATCAGGAATAACAGGGGTCAGGATCATAATGAAGACATTACTAAAATCGCGGTGTATTAATCAACGGGTAGCAGGTCACACTACTATTATAAGACATAGGTACTCACGGGCTCAAGATAAACGGTTCACTAGTTTTGCAACACTTCACTGAAATGGCATTCATCTAGTATAAGACACTATTTAGCTTGATGATTCTCATGCTTTATTCTTACTAAAACGAAATTTACTGGGCATTATCAATATTTGGTACCTTGTGAGGCAAAGGTAGAATTTTTTTGATATAGTTTCAAATTGCAGTCATCTTCTGGGATTTTATAATGCATTACATTGATGAAACTTTAGCAAAAGGCATTGTGAAAAGAGATTTGCGGAACTGGAAAGGCAATGCATCTGAATTAATGAAAACTATTGATGTTATTACTCGGGAGCTTAAAAACTTCAAAACACGTGACTTACGTGAAGAAGCGATTTTAAAAAAAATAAAACAAATGCACTTCCCTTTCTTTCATCGCTATGTTCCTGCAATACATTCCAATTCCTATGGAATTTTAAGTAAAGTTCATGACTCCGATTGTGTTGGGTTGAGTAAAAAATACTTGAAAAAATGTCAAGAATCAGAATCAAAACTTTTATATGAGATTCATAAGCAAAAAAAAAGTATGGTTAATGTTTTTGTTGCTTTAGACGATGCTGGGACTATCCCTGGCTCACTCGTAATATGTATTTTTGATTTGCATTCGAAGGAGAAGTCATTCCACTCAGTAGTCAATATATCCCGACATTGTTTAGAAAGAGTAGTGCAACGTTTAGGGTGTCAGACTCTTACCGATGCGCTTGAGGAAATTTTGACTGGTCTGGTGAGCTTAGAACTAACAGTGCGTTCATATATAACAAGACCTCCTGAGCGGGCAGGTGAGAGAAAAGAGTTTAAAATTCACGTGCCTACAAAGAACGGTGCATTGTTGCTTAAGATTGAGAATCCTAAAGCGTCTGACAAAGATGCATTTTTAGATAGCAATTTAGTGACATGGATTAATAAGCGGCAATTTTTTGATGAACAAGAAGTTACATTAAAACGTTTTACTTTTGTGAACTTTGTTAATTATGCATTAAACGCACCAGTTTTAAGTTATATACAAAAGGATTTTCAGGAAAAGATTGATAAGCTAAAGGTAGATGGAGCTTTTTGTGTCGAGTTTCTAATTAATGGCTTTTATTACGACAGCACTGAAGTCATGAATGCCATTAATGCCGGGAACTATCTGGATAATATTATTGCATTTGAAAGGCTCTGATTCTGTCCTAAAATCAATTAAGTGCTAAATCAGAGATATTCGCCTTTTTTCAGTCTCCGGATAAATTCAGCCGGAGTCATGTCATTTTATGGTGGGTGCGTTCTCTCATGATTATATTCCTGCGCCACTTGTCGAGTTTGACTTGCGCATATTCCAATGAGATGAACCAGTGAATATTCAACTGTTCTTGCCCTGATGACATGTAACTGTATCCGACTTAAACACATATTATTTCTGTGAGCTCTTCCCCAACGGCAATCTTTCCCCTCAAGACCAGAATCAGACCGTAAAGCCTGCTCTTTCTGCATTTCCCGTCTTAACTCATACCATGTAGCACCAGCATTTCCTTCGCCACGCCAGAAAATCAATGTAGCCATTAACAACGCCGTGCCGGGGATGGGTCAACCCTGACGTACTTAACACCAGTCACAGGAGGTAATATGTCCAGCCCGAAACGCTTCCGTTTTACTAATCAGCTCATTAAATCCCTGCCCCCTAACACATCAGATTCACACAGCACCGATGCCGAATACAGCGATACCGAGATTTCTGGCCTGAAGTGTCTGGTCAGCAAAGGGGAAGGACGTAAAAAATTTTTGCTCCGCTACCTCTATCATGGACGAAAACGCGCCATAGCTATTGGTCACTGGCCTGAGGTAGATGTCACCTTAGCCCGTAAGATTTCCATGGAGCATAAACGCTCACTTGCCACCGGAACTGACCCTAAGCAGGAACGTGAAAACAAGAGACAAGAAATGACATTCGATGAACTCTTTAACCAGCATTATCTGGTATGGGCAAAATCTGCAAAACGTAGCTGGGGAAAGGATTTCCAGCGCTACCGGGATCATATCCGTCCCGTCTTAGGTCTAATGCTACTGAGTGATATCACACCAGCCAGGATTCTTCGCCTCCAGCAGACGTTAAGCATTTCACTGTCAGCAGCAACCTGTAATCGTGTCATCGTACTGGTTAAAGCGGTATTTACCTGGGCAGGAAGGCGAGGCATTACCTCTATCCATCCGGCAAGAGTGGTACAGCTTCTCAGGGAGAACAACGCCCGACAGCGCTATTTCACCGAGGATGAAATTCGTCGTATTTTTCTCTCCGCCGATGATGATACCAGCACCGTCGCTGCATGCTATGTCAAACTGCTGTTACTGACCGGCCTTCGTCGTGATGAGCTGCGTCTGGCTAAGTGGGAGCATGTTGACCCGGTTAAACGCACCCTGTGGCTCCCTGAAACCAAGAATGGCTATGGACGGATTGTTCATCTTAACTCACTGGCGATGGACGTAATCAGAACGCTGCCAACACAGCGTGGAAATCCGTGGTTGTTTATCGGTAAAAAACAAGGAATGCCGCTGAACAATCCGGTCAAAGCCTTTCAGCGTATCGTGCGACGGGCGGGAATTTTCGACAAAGAAGTGTGTATTCATACCTGCCGCCATTCGGTTGCGGCGCTCATCGTTTCCCATGGTGGAACGCTGTATGACGTTCAGGCGCAGTTAGGTCATCGCAGTAGTCAGTCATCACAGCGTTATGCGCACCTTCATCCTCAGCGCTTACAAAACACCAGCCAACTTCTGGCGGAAAGGATAACAGCTCAGCTACCTTCTTTGCGATAACTGAAAAGCAGAGGCAAATGCCCCTGCTTTTTTTGAGGGTAAACTCATCAATCAGAATGGGATGTATTCATAAGCGGTCTCATCCTCATTACTTCTGGCAAGATATCGGGCTTTATTGCGAGCCTGATCGATTGATAGTGTTGGTAATTCGCCAAGATAATCATAACGAACGTTACCTTTGAAAATATAACTGGCAAAGAAACGAATCTTTTCATTCCGGTTAATCATTGCTTTTAATTCAGGATACTCACTGTCTGTCACTTCCCTACAGATACCATAGAAATTGCATTTAGCCTGCGTCATGATAAGACCATAAAGCGTAAATGGTGGACGAATAGTTTCACAGCCTGTAATAGCGCCAGGAAAAAAGTGAGTCTCATTTAATTCGCAGAATTCAGTCATGGGGTTCCCCTTCTGTTAATTTATTCAGAATAATAAGTTTAAAGATAAGTTAGTTAACTACATTCAGATAATGCTTTAAGAAAAATTCAAATCAACACTGATAAACTCCCGCTTAATATGGTAGTAACACTTATCCATACCAGTAAGAGGACGCTTTTTGTAATGCCCTTTACTTTCTACCCGAAGAAGTTTTCGGCATGCCAGCTCCTTAGCGACTTCTCGAGCGCTTAATGAATGTTTCTGGCACCACTCTTCAAATACAGGTGCGAAGATTAAAAAATCCTCATTAGTATGGTGGATATACCCCCAGTGGTTTCCGGGTTTACGGCTCTCACGATCTTTCAGGCCGATGAAATGTGCCCCTTCCCTTTTTACAAGATCACGCTGAATATCAATCAATGCTTGCTGGACCGGGTTATATTGCACAGAGGTATCACTCAGCCAACGAACAACTATTTCCCAGACGGCGGTCGCAATTCGTTCCGGAGAGTAAGGCAAGATACCCAGTTCCTGCGCCAGCAGACCTACAGCCATTACGAAAGAAAAGCGTCGAAGCGCACGGAGTTGAAGATCCGTCAGGAGATACCCTTCATCAATCAGCTCAGCCAGAAGCAGGCCTTCACATTCTGATACCTTAGCTTTAACGGATTCATGTAACCATTGATAACTCACGGGAAGCCCCTCTTCATCAGTCTGAGAAAGCAGACTACGGAGAAAAGCGGGTCCAGCCGTCCCACAGAAGTGCTCAAGTCCCGACTTAAGTTTGTCAGCATGCTGACGAATAATTTCCGGCCCCTCTCCAGGGGCTCCGGCATCTTTCGGGAAAATCTGGAGATTGATAACCCGATGCTCATGACCGCCCTGCAGGTTTTGTTTTTTTTCTCGCAGCTTATGGGAAAATGATATCTCGCCGGAAGACACAAAGAACGAGTTCCACCTTAACGGTTCGCGCATCTCCTGCGTTTTATCCATACGAATTTTTGAGACACCGGATGTCAGGTTATAGATCAGGGAGGAAAGCTCTTTTCCAGAAAATGCTCCTAATTCATCAAGACATACCACGGTACCGGATTGTAAAGCAGCATGACTCTCGATACCGTTGCTCGTGGCATTCCACCGGGCAATGAGCGACGGGCCGTTACTTCCGGCATCTCCTCCATACCCGTGACACGATGCACTCAGTTGCAGCAGGATTGTTTTTCCTGTCGTGGAAAGACCATAGAAATGGAATATAGCAATATCCTGCCCGGCAAGCCCAAGCAAAGGGGATGCAAGAGAGAGCATGATGGCAAAAATTTGATAATCACCTTTTGCATGTTCAGCAATAAGTTCCTGCCACTGATCTAGCTCACCGTATTCCTTAATCCCTTCGGGGATACGCTTTACAGAAGCCGGGATAATATTTTCAAATCCGTCAAGGTCACAGAAAATAGGGGTTTTTCCGTGCAAAAAAGCGGCTTTCTTATCGATCATTCCCATAGATGGCGTCACCAGATAACACGGTAACTTCATATCCATGCACTTGAGAATGAATCTAATCAGTTCATTTTTACGAACAGGATCAATCGCAACGCCTCTGTGAGCGAGAGAGGCCATTACCCGATCAATATCGGCATACAGTTCATCCATTTTGATACGAATAGAAATAATCTTTCCAGCCTGATTCCTTGCAACAAGCAACAACTGCATATCAGACTGACTATCAGCAGAAAAGCATTTCGCATAAGGAAATACAGGTGTAAATGTAAACGGTACCGGGGCCTTACCTGAGAGTGAATAAAGCGCTTCTGCACTGGCTCCATAACCCTCCGGCAATCCCTCACGGAATACCATTTCGTTGATAACGGAAAGATCGATATCTTTATGTTGTGAAGCTTTTCTCAGCAGCTTCTTGACATCTGACCTGTCAGTTTTTTCACGATGCATATTTGACATAATTTTCGCGAGTGGTGAAAGCGCAGGTGGTAGCGTTGATAATGTTTTAGTTTCAATTGTCATTAATTCTGTCCTGTAAAATATATAACGGTATAAGCCATGTCCTGCTCTATGAATGTTTTCATTAAGTCATGTTTACAAGGTTCAAATCTGCCATCGCCCGGTTAACGGCTTCGTGGTAACGCGCCGGTGATGAGTGCAAGTAAAGTGACGTTACTTTGATCGTGCTGTGGCCCAGTAAGTCTTTGACGGTGTGAATGTCGGCCCCGCTCTCAATGAGCTTTGTCGCAAAGGTATGACGCATCTCATGGATGGTGAACGGTGGAATACCCGCAGCCTCACAAAGTCGTTTTTGCAGGCGACGCGGCTCAGCAACCGGATTGTCGGTCCCCTTGCCCGGAAATACCCAGCCTTCATCACCCAGATGCTGACGCTGTTCTGTCAGAAGAACGAACGCCTTATCACATACCGGTACACGGCGGAGTTTGCCGTTTTTGGTGTGGCGAAGAGTGATAACTTTGCGGCTCCAGTCCACATCCTCAAGGCGAAGATGACGGGTTTCCCCCAGACGCAGTCCCGTCAGGGCAAGGAACATGAGCAGAGCAAGGGCTTCATGATCGGGTTTACCATTACGCCAGCACTCACACACTTCCATCCAGCACTGAAGCTGGGAATCATCCATGGCGCGGCGATCTGACGTCACTTCAGGCAGCGCTTTGATATAAAGCGCCGGAGAGCGGTTGGTGTATCCCATGCGTATAGCCCAGGTAAACACCGCTTTAATGAGCGCCAGATGGCGGTTGCGGGTGGCTGGCTTGAGATCGAGAGCATACAGATAGCTCAGAATATCCGCCTCCGTCATACCTGCCAGCTTTTTGTCACCGAGAAGAGGGCGCAGGTATTTACGGATCTTAGAAAGGTCGGTGTTAGCTGAACGCTTAACGCCCGTGCTGAGTACGCTTTTCTCATACTCATCCACAAGCTCATTAAACGTCATTTTACTGTGAGTAAGAAAACGCTCACCGTAAGCCTCAACGGCGGTCTTGAGCTCCTGAATTATTTTAAAGGCATGCTCCCTTGCATCTTTAATTGAAATTTCCGGGTAGCCTCCTACGGCAACGTAGATATTCTTTCCGCGAATACTTTTGCGGACAATAAATTTAATGCGACCTGATGGATAGAATATTGCCTTAAGTCCGGTTAACTTCTTATCGCTGGTCTCGATTGTTTGTGCAGCTTGTACTGCACGGATTTTATATTCATCAAAAAGGGCTTTAGTAAAAACACCTCCAGTATTTTTAGGTGCAACCCCTGGATATTCTACAACATCAGATACTCCAGAGTCGGAATACCCCTGAGCTTCCACATCTACATTGAAGGAATTTTTATGAGCAGCTGTGATGCTCTTTTCATCCAGCACTTGCGTTATTTTATTTAAAGGGTAATTAACATTCATAATATGTACATGGTCCTCTGAAAATTCAGATGATAATGAGTAATTTAATATGTCGGCCAACAATGGGATAAGCTTATTTATTCGTGGCATCACTTTCAAGCCCATGAAAAATCAGCTCTTACATGCCCATTGACATTTAATACTCAAGTCAGAAAGACCATGATGATTCATCAGGAGTACTCCTGCTCAGGGAAAAGGGAAAATAGCGTTAAACCCTATAAAAAAATTGTGTTCCGGATGCATCGCCCAAAGTAAGTCAACTTTTGAGGCCCTGAAATAAGAAAATGGTAATAGACCCCACCGATTTTCGACTAAAAAACAACCCAATAAGGCATTTAAAATTAATGCTATTTAAATCAATAGATTAAAGTGATGATTTTGACAATATGCAGCCCAACTTAAGGGTAAATCAACCCTTCAACAATCAAAACCACACTCCATTAATTTTTATTATTGTGACAATCATCACATTTTACACCTGCGGGTGCTTTGATTTTGTACATTCACAAAGCTCACCAACCCCAACGACTATGAACGTAAAAAACCTCTTTTTATGCACATATTATTTCCATGTAAATCAATTCATTATGGAGATAATCATGTTCAAGCTCACGACACCCACCAGTCTTCCCCTTCTCAACCTGCCCGCCTCCGCACTGGCGGCCCTCAGCAATGAAATTCTTGGCCCCGTCGATGATATCGACCTGTTTACTGCTTTCTGGAACGAAACAAGAACCCTGCTCTGGCATCTCAACCACGACGACACTCTCCCCGAAGACCCGCTGCTGGCAGTGGCACTGGCTAACCCGGAATACGTCACCGCACTTGATGATGGCTGGTATCTCCTGCTCGGTATCGTCTGCGATAACGGACAGGGTATCTATCTGGTGTTCCCGGACACGACCGTTATCACTCAACTCCAGAACCTGATTGAGGCGCTGAACCATGAGTAAGAAAAAAGTCGCTACCGAAGCCGCCGTCACCGAAAGCTATACCGTGTTCTACAGGGGTGAAGCCGAGAAAATCAGTCCACACAGTAAGGGACTGCTGACGTATGAGCTGGGTAAGGAGGATGAAACCGGAAGCCTTGCCCTGCGTTTAACCGCCAATGGCGAAGGGGGCCTGTTCTCCCGTGAATGGATAGCGCTTGATGCGATTCACGCCATTCTGGAACAGCAGCCAGACAGCTTTCCGTCCCGTGTATTTCGCCCACTGTTTGGTCAGGGCAGCACCAATAACGCAGGGTTTCTTGCCGCTGTGCTCAGAAGTCCGGATATCTGCCTTATCGAAGCGGACAGCAGCAGACTCTTTATGCACCGTTGTTATGCCGACTGGCAACATCGTATGACGCAGCTTGCTGCGCTCAGTCAGGACTAATCCTCACTTTTTCTGTGTTCCGTTAATCCAAAATCAGGATATTCACTATGTCATCACCCGCAATATTGCAGGGCGGCTATGTGCTGCCTGTCTCCCGGTCATTCACCCAAATGCTTCTGGATATCGTCGCGCAAAAACCGCCTCATCGTCACCCCATCACCGGATTAACCATTAACTTTCGTGACCCTGAATACTCACCGGAAACGGGCGGCTGGCATCCGGTCGAAATACGCCTCACCTCTGCCGGAGAAGACTGGCAGCTCGATTACGTCACCGACTTTCACTATGCAGGGTATCCGTGGCCTGAACTTGAAAAAGATGTCGATGTGAGCTGGACGCATCAATACACGTGGCTTTCCCGCTGTGGCGATATCTCTCATGTCGACGCCCGTGAGTTCTGGTCGCTGTGGGAAAGTAACTTTATGGCTTACCACGATATGGGGGTTTTCACGGTCCGTACGTTGTGGGAAAGCTGAGTGTTCACTACGTTTCCCCCGCATCCCCCCTCTCCCCCGTAGTAAGGAACTGAATGTTATGTACCGGCTTCTGCTGCTGAACTTCGTGGATTCATTTATCGATAACTGCATTCTCTCCTGCGTCGATGAACCGGCTTACGGTGGTATCGTGCAGTGCGAACTGCTTTTTGGCCTTGCCGCACACAGCGGTATCTATGTGGGTAACGGCGATATTGTTCATCTTGATGGCGATGGAACCGTTATCAAAAGTAAGGCTAAAGGGTTTCTTGACCGGCTCGATGGCTGGAACTCCGCTATCTCGGTGTATACCGACTGTATGGGTTTGACGCCTCAGGGTTGTGCGCGGGCCGCTGAACGGGCAAAGGCGGCAGTGGGTCAGCACTATCCCTACAGCCTGCTCGACTTTAACTGCCACCGGTTTACTGCCCGCTGCGTTACCGGCGATTCGTGCCCTGATATCTGGCTTGCCAGACACCTCGATTCTTTTCAGAAAGGGGACCGATGGCGCGTATGGCAACGATGAAAGCCAGCCGTTGCAGGCAACGTGTCACCGGACAGGGAGAACGGCTTATCCGGCTGACCATAGCCCTGTTTTACGGTCAGACAATATCTGTTCGCTACATCATCCGGCAGTTTGACGTATCTCCCCGGACCGCAAGACGGGACCTCGCTCAACTGGCCTTTGTGCTGGAATCCGCTGGCCCTCACCGCTGGCGACTGGCTCCCTCGCTGAAACCCTGACTTTTTTCTCTGCCGGACATCTCCTGACCACCCCGTATGGCAGGCTGTCTCCGCTTTTCAATCCATAAGGGAACATGATGAAAATTTTAAAACTGTTAACCGCCACAATTCTGCTTTCAGCCTTCAGCCACAGCGCGTTCGCCGACGAGCAGGCTGACGCTCAGATGATAACCAACTCGACCTTCTGCGCGATGTACTCCACCCGCCTGACCCAGACCAGTGACAGCGGCCTTCAGGTAAAAGGCGTTAATCTCAATGCCCGCTTCAACGGCTCGGTATTCAACAAGGTACTTCAGGTGATGAACAAAACCTATGGCAGAACCTGGCTCGAATCAAATGCCCGTAACGGCAGCATGACCGCCATGCAGCTTTCGCAGTCGGAGCTGCTCTATAACCCCGAGTATGCCCGGCAGTGCGATGCCTTTGCGGATAAAGTGGAAAAGGAATGGCGCGGAAAGTAATCCCGACGCGTTATACCTCCATCCGGTGAACAGAAACCTGCTTTCGGGCAGGTTTTTTTTTACTTTTTTGTTTTTCAGGCGGACAAACCCTGTCCGGGGGCTTCCTTAAACTGTCAGGTCCAATATCTGCAATGAGGTGAAATATGGCTACCTACCGACACGACCCTGACCTTGAGTTTCTGCGCCACTGTCATCGTGACGATCTGGATTTACTGGTTTCTGTGCTTATCTGCGATCCGAAAGACGGACTGGCACGCATCACGGAAACGCTGACCTACGATCCTCAGTATAAAAAACACAAACCCAACCACCCGCGCTACTGGGATGCCATTGCCGCCGAGGTTCAGACGTTTGGGGCAAACAGCTTTGCCACGCTGCTCCGCTGGGGTAAAGGGGTGCTGTACCGGGAAATCCTTACCGATGCCTGCGATAAAATGAAGGTGAACTACAACAGCAAATCCAGTGTTGAAACCATTGAAATGAATCTGCTGATGAAGATCCTGGAGAAAAGCCTTGAGAAGATGACACCCGCTCAGCTAAAGACCGTGGCGGAAGAATTGCAGACAGGCTACAGCAATCCCACGCCGGAGCTGCTGACCATGGCAATCCAGGCGGGGATTAAAACATCCGGGTTTGCGGCCTATCAGATGGCACTTGTTGTCACAAATGGTGTGGCGAAAGCCCTGTTAGGCAGAGGGCTGACCGTTGCAGGAAATGCCATGCTGACGCGTACCATGGGCGCTTTTGCCGGTCCCGTGGGCTGGGTGCTCAGTTCTCTCTGGCTGCTGATTGATTTAGCCGGTCCCGCATACCGGGTGACGCTACCATCCTGCATTTTTATTGCCTACATGCGCCAGAAGCATCTTTATTCACCTGAGAATACTGACGTTTAGCACTTACATTTAAGGTATTCAGACTTTAAAAAACTTCAGAGGGCGGACAAATCCTGTCCGCTACTGCTGGCATCATTTCCCGGCTAAATTCGGAAATGATGTATGACGCTGATAACACAAGAAAACGAACATGACAGACTGGCAACCCGCCTTTCCATCATCCTGAGCCGTTTGTTTCAGGGTGAAAAGCTGCATATCGGGACGCTGGCAGAGGAATTTGGAGTGACGACGCGAACGCTGCGACGGGATTTCAACGTCCGTCTGACATACCTTGATATTGAACAGAGCAACGGCGTGTAT
Organism: Enterobacter cloacae complex sp. IR5450; assembly: GCF_049238665.1. NCBI lineage: Bacteria > Pseudomonadati > Pseudomonadota > Gammaproteobacteria > Enterobacterales > Enterobacteriaceae > Enterobacter > Enterobacter cloacae complex sp. IR5450. Next base: position 3,145 of record NZ_JBMKIC010000013.1, on the reverse strand, counting down.
CAGCTCGCCTCTCATTACTTTCGTCGCCGCACGGAACGGGATATGAAGATACTGGCGAGGTTGCTACATCTTGACCGTCTGTTACCCGCGATGGACGCCAAACTGCTGAGCCTTCTGCTTGACGGGGAGCATCCCTCGCCCTACAGGATTATGCTTCCGGAGCCGCGCCAGAAACCCACGCTGTTCGGTGATTTCAGCAGACTTACGCTCGCCATACTTAACCAGACCAAGGTGCGTATCAAAACCGACGAAAACGTCAGCCATACCGTTCATCCCTATCGTCTGCTTTGCAGCCATGCGGAGTGGTTTCTTGCCGGATGTACGTCATCGGGCGTGTTCGTTATCTCCCTGTCCCGAATCAGGCTGGTTGAGGTAATACCGGATACAACGTTTGAGATCGATAACACACTCATTTCGCTGATTGAACAGTCTGACTTTATGGAAGCCTTACCCCACATGAACATTATTCATCAGATAATGCATTACGGGAGTAAACAGACGAATAATCGTAATTAAAATCACAACATATTATTAGTGATGATTAAATCACATTAACATGATAAGTGAGAAAGTTATGATTATCGATAAAGAATACGCACTTGTAGATGCAACAGCAAGACTTAACACTGACCTGAGGGATTATGAACATGAAATAAACAACGCCGCCATTATAACATTTGGCAATGACCTCATTGAGGTAATCGTATATCAGTTCAGCTTTATCATCAGCATCAGGGCAGAGGGTGAAAAAATAAAGCACGGCCTTCTTGTTAACTTCGGTAAAAATATAGCAAGACAGGTTTCATCACTTTGTGCATCCGCAATGCGGGTCTACCCGAATGAAAAACACAAACCGAGCCGTCAGCTTTTCCACTGCATAAATTAGTTTGTGCAAAGACTGTACTACCGACACGCTTTAAATTAAAATAGGCCAGCTAATATAACATATGAGGTTTATGATGGCTGGCCAGTATGAAAAAGCAATAACGATAAAACAAGCGATAGATTCAATTAATTTACGCCACTATCTTCTGCCTGCAATTCAGAGGAAGTTCGTCTGGAGCAGCAGGCAGATATGTCTGCTGTTTGATTCCATCATGCGAGACTACCCGATAAACTCTTTCATGATGTGGGATATCCGTAGTGCCAGTATTAAAAACGATTACAAATTCTATGAATTCCTGAAAGAATACTGTCAGCGATTTAATGAAGAAAATCCCTGTGTAGCAACAAATGCTGGATTTCATGATTTCAAGGCTGTGATTGATGGTCAGCAACGTCTCACATCATTATATATTGGATTGTGTGGAACGTATGCGTATAAACAGCCCCGGGTGTGGTGGCCTTCGGCACAGGATGATCGCATCCTGCCGCCAAGAAAGCTTTACGTCGATTTAACAGCGCCACTTAATTCAGACGATGAGCTCATGATGAAGTATAACTTCAGGTTCCTGACCGACAAGCAATACACTGATTCACTTACAGACAACAAACATCACTGGTTCTGCCTGCACGAAATATTCAAATACGAGCAACATGATTCTCCTGATGATATTTTATTTAACGTTGTCGTACCAGAACTCGAAAAAAGAGGACTCATTTCCAGTGAATTTTCCAGAAAAACATTACTGAGACTTTATACAAAAATAAGAACTGAGAACATCATCCACTACTTCAATGAGAGCAGTCAGGACATTGATCATGTGCTGGATGTTTTCATCCGCACGAACAGCGGGGGGACAAAACTTGAGTTCTCCGACTTACTGATGTCAATAGCGGTAGCGCACTGGCAGGGGGATTTCAGAAGAGAACTGGATGAACTGACAAAAAATATTTATCAGAATAATGAAATGGGTTTTTATATTGAAAGAGACTGGTTCTTAAAAACCAGCCTGATGCTTATTGACTCTGACGTCCGGTTCAAAGTAAAAAACTTCACTTCAGAGGAGGTCGGTAAGATACAACAACAATGGTCTGAAATAAAATCCTGTATCAAGGAGACTTTTATTCTTATCAGGCGATTCGGCATCAATCCACAGTCTTTGATATCTAAAAATGCAGTCATTCCTGTGGCCTACTGGCTTTACAAAAAGCAAACCAGTGGACATCCATTATATACAACGATTAATCTCCTGAATAAGAACCACAATGAACGCTCAGTAATTAGCCAGTGGTTTTACATGGTACTTCTGAAAGGGATCTTTGGAAGCCAGGCCGATGCGCTACTCACGAGCATCAGAGATGTAATGAAAAATAGTCTTTCAGATATTCACTTTCCTCTTGAGAAGATTATTGACAGATATAAAGGCTCGAATAAGGACCTCAGATTTGACGACGAATACATCGAAAGCCTTCTCGATATCAGATATGGCGAAGGTCGTTGCCGCGCACTATTGCATCTTCTGTTCCCTGAAATGAATCCGACCGAGGTGTTTCATATTGATCACCTTCACCCAAGAAATCACTTCTCAAAGAAATATCTTGAAAAATTAGATTATGTTGCGAACTCACCAGAGAACCTCAGCTTTTATGAAAACCCGGAACACTGGGACACCATACCTAATCTTCATTTACTGAATCATTCTCAGAATATAAGTAAACAGGATACTTCCCTGAAACAATGGCTATCTCATTCATCAAACAACTATACGCCATCAATGTTGTTAGTTTCAGATGACAATATTGAGTTCAGTCGCTTCCCGGAATTCTACAATGAGCGAAGAAACGCCCTGAAGCAAAGACTGCTGAATCGGGTATTTCTTACAACAAAAATAGATTCATCACCATCCACAATGGATACGGATGAAGAAATTTTCACCGACTGAACGTTCAGCCCCGATAGTATTGGGGCTTCAGTATTTATCGTCAGCACAACGTTTCTACTGGCCTGACTGAAAGAGCGCTGCTTACACAATCGGGCAAACTGTAGTGGTCAACAAAGCCTGTCATCAATATGAAATTGCGATAAAATTGGGCCAATAAAAGTAGTTAAGAATCATACAACAGGATACAAAATGACAAGCCTTCAGCAGCGTGCAGAGCTACACCGTCAAATCTGGGCCATTGAATCGCCACGGATAATTTAGACACTTCCGAGCCGTTGATAATACTGGTTTTCATATTCTGTCGGTGACATCTGATCGCT
>NZ_JBMKIC010000012.1:0-125904 GCF_049238665.1 Enterobacter cloacae complex sp. IR5450 | reverse complement strand
AGATTCAAGCAAGCCAACTTGTCGTCAAAATCGGTGTTGCAAAAACGGGAGTGACCATAGATTCCGTTTTCTGAGACGACCCCTGATCGGGCTGAATGAGCAGGAATTTCCTGGCGGCAAACCCGATGATGTTTACAGCGTTCGCACATCGATGAACACCCCTCCGGCCGAAGAGGAAATCGAGGAGGAACGTCGGCTGTTTTATGTCGGTATCACTCGCACAAAACAGCAGCTAAATCTGGTGGTCCCTCTTGATGAAGGGCTTGCGCGGTGGCTCAAAAACCGCTGGGATAGCACCCCGAAGAAGTCACCGATAGCTACTCGCTTCGTCTATGAGGCTGGCTGGACTGCTTGTGCGGTTACCAGTGATGCGATCTATAACAGCACGGTAGAGAAACAGAAGGCTGACTTCAGCAAGTTTCACCAATGGTATCTAAGAGATCTTCAGCGGCTAAAAGTCTAGGGCTACCGATACTTTTCGATTTCAGACAGGTGCTCGTTATCCAGATCAATTGTGGCTTTTCTTTCAGAAGCGAGCTTCTTCGCTCGCTTTGCATACTGAAGCCCCTTGGCTGGCTGCTCTCCGCGTAGGATCTGTTCAGCCTGCTTGCTCGTGCTGTGCCCCAGAAAGCGTTCGTACTGCTCGTCAGATACCTCAGTGCCGATCAGTCGTTCGATCCAGCCGCTTTTCGGCGGGTAACTTACGCCCAGCGCAAGCAACTGCCTTTTCTGTACCCACTATTTCCGGCGCGGCCGGCTTCAATCAAGGCTTTGGTTAGAACTACAGCCATTTGGGGACTCTCATACACAAACCTGAACCATGCGGGTCTGATTGGCGGTCAAGATAGCAGCGCATCGAAATCAACACTGAACTCTGCTTCTAAGAACTCAATCGTGGCTGGTTGGCTATCGAGCGATGCTTCCCGTGTAGACTCCAGTGCGCACTCCAATCGACGCAGCAGAGTAAACGGCAAAATGATCTTGCCGAAGTCGGTATGCTTGAAATCCCCCCCCACAGGTCTTCCGCGTTCTTCCAAATGAAATCAGCTTGCGAAGCAGCCGAACCTACGAACTCTGCCATCTTGGCCTCCAACCAACTTTTGCACGAAACGGCACATCTTCCAAAAGAGGGTTGTCAACCAAGTTTTGCACAAAACGGACTTTGATCCATTTCTAACTAAAATCTACAATCCAACCTCAGATTGCAAATAGCCTATGTTTATTACAGATGGTATGGTTCGTGTTTTTGTTTATTCGATGGCAACTGTACTCTTTCTGCCGCTTGGCTTGTTGAAAAGCACGTGGTGGTTTTCACCATTGTTTGCGATAGCTGCTATTGATTACTTAATGTTTCTGCGTCGACAAGGCTAGTTGCTGAACCTCATACCTCAGAGCAATCTGTATGTTTTTTACACCACTGGTTAAAAGGTCAGGCTACGTTCCTGACGTTTTTTAAAAAACAGTTTTATGTTTGATGCGTTACTGGTCTGTCTGGTAACCCAGTGGTACATTACCATTATTAAGGCTGGCTGGCGGTGGTGCATCATGCTTAAACGACCCTCTCTGAGCGTACTTTCCGACAGTCCTGTGCACCGCACCACTTACCCGGCAGGCCTATGTCTTGGTTATTCTTCGTTGTACCTTTTTCTTCAGCTTTATCCCTGACATGTCTGTCTGAACAGTTCTAAGCAAACCGGAATGTTGTCATGGCCAAAGTACAAGGGCTCTTTGTTGGATACCGAAAATTCGCTGTTGATCGCGACTGGCTTCGTCAGCAGGAAGAACAACGTTATCGGGATCGCCAGCGACAATTTGATGAATGGTCCAGGAAATGGGTCACTGTAACCAGGCTCAAAGAGACTCGTTTATGGACTGACGGAGCCATCAGGCGATGGTTGGGTGAACCTCAGCAGCAGGGTAAATATAAAGTTTTCCCCGTTGAAGCGGTTTTGGCTGCTGAGAAGTTGAATGAGTTTCGGCTCTGGCTTAAACCCCGACTGGAAAAGAAACGTGCCCAGCACCACCACTTTTTAATTCCATTTCTGTAAAGTAGAAACAACGGCAGTTCCGGCCGCATTCAAGGCTTCGGCATCTGGTCAGAAATAAAGCGCCATTTTTCAGTATAAGGGAGGTTAGATAGTGGAAGGTATTGAGACACTGAGTTTGCAGCTTGATGAGAATGAAACTATGGCCCTTGCTCAATTAGTTAAACGTCTGAGCTGGAGCGATCTTCGTGGCTGTGCTGTGAGTGACGAAGAAGCCTGGGTAATGAAAAGCGCAATTGAAAAATTACAACAGGCGTTAAGGGAAGAAGGTTATGCGCCTCGATGAGGCTGGCTTCGTTCTTTATTCCGATAACAAATTTGCTTAAGGACTAACTATGAGCCAGCACTGGTATGAGGTGAAAAGCAATCAGGGAATTGTTCAGGTGATTGTTGGGAGAAGATATTAATGTAATGCGTTTCTGCATTACATCAAGCAGATTAGCTTTTTCTGGTCAAAATAGACGATGTGATTTTTCTTTAGCCGAAGTCCATCCGCTCCCCACGCAACCGGTAAAGGTTCGCAGGTTTAATAAAGATAGGTTTCGTATCTCCCTAAGGGTGGGATAGGTAAACTCATAATGGCATCTGTGTTTACTATGTAAGTATTCGGGTAAAATTCATCTAATACAGTAAAGTTTAGTTTCTTACAAAAGCTTAATAAATATGGGTTTTTCACGTCTTCTATTACAACATCGCACCAGGGATTCGATTCACAGCAAAGCTTCAGAAAAGACTTAAACCATCCCTTGTTTTGTATTTCTTCCGGAAGCCGTACCACATGTATGGTCAGACAATCTCCATGATAACGATTAGTACTTTGTCTAAGCCCTACAACAATCCCCTTTTCTTGAATCTGTACACCTGCCTGATGCTCTTTCATGTCGGGCGTATAGTGCCTTGCTCTGTTTAACCAGGCCACCAGCTGCTGAGCCGTACTTGGTGATTCTTCAGCTATCCATTTCAGGTACTTGATGCGGTCCATATGCGCCTCCCTGTACGATTTCCAATGAACAAAGGCTCTACAGTATTAAGCTGCTGTAGAGCTCATTCAACCAAGCTCAAACTGTGCGTATTAAAGGATGCCTAACCTTTTTGTTTCATCGATCCACGGTCTGAATTCTTCCAGTAGATTATCATATAACTTTTCATCGCTAATCGAACCGAAATCATCCATGGCAAAGAAGTGGGTGTTATCAACCCGGCGGTCAGTAAAGTCATCCAGATTTTTGAGGATACCGTAGCTTGAACCACCCAGGCCGACAAACTTCCAGAAGATGGGGTAGTTGGCAGAACGCCGGATTGCATCTTTAATCGCCCGGGTCTTGCTGATCCCGCCATCGGTAATAAATACAACATACACCGGGATTTTCGAGTCCTTAAAGTAGTCGACTATTTCTTCCATCACAGGAGGCTCGTTGTTTGTCCCTCCGAGGCCCGGCAGGTTCTCCCAGGCTGAACGCTTTCCAGCCCCGCGAATGGACTGAATATATGTGTCCAGGTTGTCCAGTGTGACGTTTGGATACTTCTTATGCTTCTCTCCAAATCCCCAGACATCCATTTCACCGTCGTCGTCGAACTGGGCGGCAAGAACGGCGATGCGGTCCAGCACAGACTGAACGTTACCCTTACTGAACTGGCCACTCATTGAGCCGGATGCGTCAAGTACAAATGCAACCGCTGCCTCAAGGGTGTCCAGTTTATTTTTAGTAAGACTGACCGAGGCTTTTTTAGCGAGGCTTACAAGGCGCGGAGATCTGGTTTCCAGTTTCTTTTCCAGACTGATACGAGCAGGCTTTGCTGGCTGCGGAGCTGGCTGTGCGACATCAACGCCATAGCTAATGGCCAGAGGCTCAAGACCACCGTTGAAACCCTGCCCGAGCGCACGAAGCTTCCAGGCGCCATTGTGCCGATATACTTCACCCAGGATAATTGCTTTCTCACTGCGGCCCTGAGTCTCAGCCTGGAACTCAGCGATTCCTTGAGCCTGCATGCTCAACGAACTGAGCCCACTGATGGTATCTTCACCATCAATGACAACTGTGATTGCAATTTTACTGATGTTCGCAGGAACACGATCCAGTGCTATCTCAATGCTGGACTGCTGAGAACCGGTAACGAGCTTTACTGCCCCTTCAGGAGAAGACAGATTATTGTAAAAGATAAAGTCAGAATCGCCGCTGACCTTTCCCTGAGCATTAAGCAGGAACAGGCAGGTATCGGGTTCGCCTTTAAAGCCGGATTTGGTAGGGTACTGAAGATTCAGCCTGATCGCAGATTGCTGAAGTGGTATGTTTTGTCCGGATTGTAGATTCACATTAACTCTCCTGATTTTTGATTATTTTAAAGCGCAGCGTTTATATAGGTTCCCCTGGCTTAGTTCAGGACGCTGGATTTCTGGTGAGGCGTATATATGGTGTGACACCATATTTCATCACGTTGAAGTTTCTATACCTGTTGAATTGGAATTTCCATTGGTCGGGTATTTTATCTTCCAGAACCCGTGCCTTCATAAGTCGCAAACGTAACATATATCAGAGGGGCATGCTGTTGATATAAGGCACGGAATACAGGCTTTAACCAGCAACCAGAGAAAAATCCGTTTCCTGCCTTTAAAAGGCTCACGTCAGAATTAACATCTCTCTGCTTTCTGAGATTCCCGAACCCTTTCTGCCCCCCCCCTCCTGATAGCGGATCGCAACCAAAAAAAACCCCGGCATTGCCGGGGTATGATTCAGCGTTATTTTAGATGTTAACGCCGTGCTGGGAGGCAAGAGCCGCCAGGCCACCGGCAAAGCCCTGACCGACAGCTTTAAACTTCCACTCAGCGCCATGACGATACAGTTCACCGAAGACCATAGCGGTTTCGGTTGAGGCATCTTCAGACAGATCGAAACGGGCAATTTCCGTGCCGTTGTCGTTGTTGTAAACGCGCATGAAGCTGTTGCTCACCATGCCGAAGTTTTGTTTACGCGCTTCTGCATCATAGATGGTAACGGCAAACACCAGTTTTTTGATATCTGCTGAGACTTTGGTCAGATCGATTTTGACCTGCTCATCGTCGCCGTCGCCTTCACCGGTACGGTTGTCGCCCTGGTGCTCTACCGCGCCATCAGGGCTGGTTTTGTTATTGAAGAAAATGAAATGCGCATCTGACAACACTTTACCGTCTTCGCCTACTGCGAACACGGAAGCGTCCAGGTCAAAACCCTGACCATCGGTTACACGGGCATCCCAGCCTAGGCCAACCATAGCAACATTCATGGTTGGTGCTTCTTTGGTCAGAGATACATTGCCGCCTTTTACGAGAGAAACTGCCATTTTTAGCTCCTGCAAACAGTTGAATGAGGGCTGCATTAACAGCCCCGGGTAGAAAAGTTACTTTTTGATCAGGACGCGTTAATGCCGTACTGAGCACATACAGATGCCAGACCACCAGCATAACCCTGACCTACTGCGCGGAATTTCCACTCACCATTGTGGCGATACAGCTCGCCGAACAGCATGGCAGTCTCAGTGGACGCATCTTCGGTCAGATCGTAGCGAGCAACTTCAGTCTGGTTATCGTCATTAACCAGACGAATAAACGCACCGGATACCTGACCAAAGCTCTGGCGACGAGCCTGAGCATCGTGGATGGTCACAACGAAGATGATCTTGTCAACTTCAGACGGGACGGCGTCCAGTTTAATTTTCAGCGATTCATCATCACCATCGCCCTCACCGGTGCGGTTATCGCCGGTGTGCGTTACGGAACCGTCGGATGACGTCAGGTTGTTATAGAAGATGAAATCTGAATCGCCGCGCACTTTGCCGTTTGAGGCCAGCAGGAATGCTGAAGCATCCAGGTCAAAGTCCTGACCGTCTGTTGAACGCGCATCCCAGCCAAGGCCCACCAGGACGTTTTTCATTGACGGAGCTGCTTTACTTAGGGAGACGTTCCCGCCTTTGGAAAGAGAAACACTCATAAAATAACCTCTTCGATTAGTAATTGTTCAGGTTAACACTTAAGGGGATTAACTCCCCTTTTCCTCAGATTCAGGTTTGCCCGGGAACATGACGCTTGCGAGAATGCCCAGCGCCAGTACACCCAGTACAACATACAGGCTGGTTGTTGCCGCGATGCTGTAACCATGATGCCAGATGTGATCGGTCGCATTCAGGCCGAGTTTTGCCGCGATGAAGAACAGCAGCACGATAACGGCCTTCTCCAGATGAACCAGGTACTGTTTCAGTGCCTCAAGGACAAAGTACAGAGTACGCAGGCCCAGGATAGCAAACATCATGGCACTATAGACGATAAGCGGTTCACGACTGACGGCAATGATTGCCGGTACCGAGTCAAACGCGAACATTACGTCCGAGAGTTCAACCACAGCCACACACAGGAACAGCGGGGTCGCATACAGCGCCGCTTTTTTACCACGGCCAATGGTGACATCGCTGTTTTCTGGTTTCGCCAGTTCAGCATCCACTTCCTTCTGGTTAAGCAGGAAGGCATGCCCTCTGAGCTTCGGCCAGATAGGGAAGAAGCGTTTAACCATGCGGTAAGCCAGATGCTGGGAGTAATCCTCAATTTCATCATCGTCATCACCGCTTTTAAGCATCATGACCGCTGTCCAGGCAACGATAATAGCGAAGACAACTTCAACATACGGCCCCAGACTCAGCAGGCTCGTACCGATGGCGACAAAGATGCCCCTGAAGACAATGGCACCAATGATCCCCCAGTAGAGAACACGGTGGCGATAACGATCCGGAACGGCGAACCAGGAGAAGATGGCCATCATGACGAACAGGTTATCGACCGACAGCACTTTCTCCAGCGCATAACCCGTGACAAACAGACTGGCAACCTCAGCACCGTGGTGGATATAGAGGAAACCGGCAAATGCCATCGCAACCACAACCCAGAATACGGACCAGAGCGCCGCACTCTTCAGCGAAATAGGCTTGTCATCACGGTGCATAAACAGGTCAATAAAGATGGCACCGACTGAAAGCGCAATAAAAACAATGACCGTTTCAGTCGGGAAGCCGATGTGTGTGGAAACCATATTTTACCCTTAGGGATGTGGATCAGAGGCCAAATTCAGCCGGGTCGAAGCCCAACGCGATAGCGATCTCGCGGGAGGCCAGTTTCTCGTCCTGATCGAAGTTACCGTCACTTTTCGCAACGGCAATACCAACACGTAAGGCCAGCTGAGCGGCCTCAGGCTGATCTTTCAGCGCCAGGATGTATTTCATGGTTTCGCCCTTGCCGATTTCAACATCGAAATCGAAGCTTGAAACCAGTTTATTGAAGAACTCAATCACCTCATTGGTATCGAAGACCTTCAGCTCTTCTGAAGAGCGCAGAAAGCCCATCATTTTCTGCTTTTCTTCCGAACTTACGCCGTCACTCGATACGGCAATACGGGCACATACAGCAACGGTGCCCTGCATGAATTTTTTGTTTTTGAAACGGCCAACCTGGCGGGTCAGTTCGTCACGGCCTGAGTTAATGGCACCTTTAACTTTGTCGAAAAAGCTCATACCTGTTTCCTTTGTTGCTGTGTTATTTAGAACCGGCGCTCCAGCGAAATCCCCAGCCAAATGCCCGGTCCATTTCGTCCTGGCCTTTGAAGTACTGGTTAATTCGCTCGACTTTAATTGCGCCGTTTTCGTTTACGAGTCTGGCAATGGCGCACAATGTGCGACGGTTTTCACCTTCGGTCAGGCGGGTCTCAATGGGCGGTTGATCCGGCACATGAATGGTGACCACACCATCAGTCTTGTCCCAGCTGGGAACACCTTCATAAATAAAGGCGTAAATCAGCACTTCGCGGATATGCTTCCATTCACGTCCATTGATATGCAGCCACTCGCCGTCTGATACATCACCCGTCCGGTCATCGCCCTTGAGCTGAACATACGGTTCATCGCGATAATCACCGAATGCATTACCGAGCGCCTGAATGACCGATTTATACCCGTCCTGAAGCTCAACAAAGGCCCCCAGATCCAGGTCGATTCCTTTGGAGCCGAACATGCCTGCAAAGCCTGATTTGCCGCTGCCCCGGTGCCAGTTCAGGTTGATCCGGATTTCACCGAAGTTATCCCGTTTGGTCAGGCTGATTGCAGGCTTCTCTTTTGTCAGCGATACCTTGCTCAGGCTGATTTTTGTCTCAACTGGCGGAGGGGTTACAACCGGAGGAGTCGGGGCTGCGGGAGCCGGTTCGTCGGCAATATTTACGCCGAAATGCTCTGCCAGCGGTTTAAGTCCACCGTTGAACCCCTGCGCAACGAAGCGGAATTTCCAGTCATTATTACGACGGTAAAATTCACCCAGAATTAAGGCTGCTTCCTGACGGCCGCTCAGTTCGACACTGCCGCTAACCAGGCCGGTAGCCCCTTGCTCCACGTCGATGGAAAGATTACGAAGACCGGACACCGTCTGCCCACCGTCACAGGTCACGGTGAACGCAATTTTCTGGACATCAGGTTTCAGCCGGTTGAGCGCGACAGTAAAGGTTGAGTACTGGCCTTCACTGACCAGGCTGACGGTACCATCATCGTTACGTGGCTGACCATAAAACACCATGTCCGCATCACCCTGCACCTTCCCGTCGGCATACAGGCGAAACGCCGAAGCATCCACCTGGCCGCCCGAGGTGATCCGGACCCGCAACTCCTGGGCTGGAACGGGGGCATTGCCCCCCGGCGTCAGGTTCATTAGCGAATAACCGCTGAAACGATATCGGAGTGCATATCGTCAATTGTGCGGCCGCGACAGGCATGGCCAAGGGCGGTAAAGTCCCAGTTGCCGTTATTACGGCGCAGCGAAGAAATAACGATCCCGGTATGTGAGCCCTGCTCAGTCAGCTTGTAGCGAGCCAGCTCTTTGCCGGTTTGATCGACAACGCGGCAGAACGCGTTTTCGACGTCATTGAACGACTGACCACGGAAGCTGTTTACCGTAAACGCCAGGTATTCAACGTTTGCAGGCAGTCGGGAGAGGTTGACATTAATCACCTCATCGTCACCGTCACCTTCACCGGTCAGGTTATCGCCACTGTGCACAACAGCGCCGCAGGTGGATTCCAGTTTGCGGAACCAGATGGTGTCAATTGTTTTACCGGTGCTGTCCATTAATACGCAGCCAGCATCGAGATCGATTGAGTCGTTGCCTCCAAACAATCCTCCAAGAAGACCTTTTTTCTTAACCGGATCCCAACCGAGACCGAAATGAAGCTGGCTTAATGCAGATGATTCTTTGCTGAGTGATACCGTCTGGTTCTTAACTAATGAAACCATGTTTTATTCCTTAAAATGGTAATGACCGAGACAATCAAAGGTATATTTAGTAACTGACGAAGAAAATCATATCATGATGAAGTTCTCTGACAAGGGAAATTTTGGTAGTTTTCTGTAAAAACACAAAAAGAAATCCTTTTCAGGGTGTTAATTTTCTAAGTTTAATTTAAATATCAATGTGTTATCAGGAATCCAAAAAACCTGACGCACTCCATAACCACAGGAGTTATTAATCATATTATGATTGACATGTAGCTTAGACACTCATAGACTCACTTCTCAATCATAAATTTGCATGGCGTTCCGGATAATTAAAAAAAATGAACAAGAAAATTTGGTTTATGGAAGGTTTATCCTCCCAGCGAGATATTATTCAGGGGGTAAAATCATTTGCAAAAAAAAATAATTTTGCCATTACCGTTTTTGCCTCCCACCGTAACGAAAGAAATGAAATCCTTTCCGTTGCCGACTATTCTTTGACTGAACCTGAAGATCCTCAAAAACGTCTTCAGTTTATCCAGGAAACCATTCAGTCCTACGGCATCCACCATATTCATACTGGCCGTAACAGCCAGTGGTTTGAAGAACACCGTTCAGCCATTGAATCGACCGGTGCCACCCTTACTACCGGTGCAACGGGCGTCGACTGGTTAACTCTGGCTGACGAAAAAGTTACTTTTGCTCAGTTTATGGAGCAAAAGGGTCTCCCGGTCGTACCATCCTGGCGGGTGAATACGCTGGCAGAATTAAAAACACACCTCGCGGCCCCGCCGTTCACTGACAGCCCGGTATGCGTGAAGCCGGTGACGGGTATCTATGGCATGGGATTCTGGCGCTTTGATGACAGTGCTTCGCCTATGGCCGTCTTTAATCATCCCGAACATCGTCTGGTCAGTCCGCAACAGTATATTGCAGCAGCATCAGCTGCTGAGTCGTTTAAACCCCTTGTTTTGATGCCGTACCTGCCAGGCCCGGAATTTTCCGTCGATATCCTCGCGGATAAGGGCGAAATACTCGCAGCCGTGGGACGCCGTAAGGAAGGGGTTATCCAGTATCTGGTAAACGAAGGAAGCGCCTGGGAACTGGCGTGTGACTGCGCCAGGGTTATGAAGGCCGACGGGCTGGTGAATGTTCAGACGCGAAACGATGTGAATGGCAACCCGGTGCTGCTTGAAACCAACATGCGTCCGTCAGGGGGGGTGGGTTATACCCTTCACAGCGGGGTGAACCTTCCTGGGTTATTTGCTGCCTTTAAGCTCGGTCTGATGTCTGAAGATATGGTGCGCCAGAGCGCTAAAAACACCTTTTCTCCGGTTGCGGTGAGATCCATTACGGATGTAATTGCATACCCGGAATCACTCTCTAACCTTCTGAATTAAGGCGTATTTATGTCTGATATCCTCGAAGATATGATTTATCGCCGTACCCTCTCATGCGGTACGATTCAGGTAACCCGCGACCAGGGTGAAGTTTCGCTCGATGACCTGTTTGACATCGCTGAAAGACGTAACCCGAAACGCGCCTTTCTGTTTGTCAGCAAAGTACTCGGCAGGCACATTCCCGTGCCACCCTCAGTCATGCGGCAGGCCTACAGACAGCTTGCCAGCCAGTTCCCCTCGACACTGACAGGACCCGTACTGTTTATCGGTATGGCTGAAACCGCCGTTGGGCTTGGGGCCGGTGTATTTGATGAAGTGCGCCACCAGCATCCTGAATCTGTCTATCTGACCTCTACCCGTCACCCGGTTGATGGCACGTTGCTTTGCGAGTTCAAGGAAGAACACAGCCACGCCACCGATCATCTGATCTATCTGCCAGATGATGAAGAGAAAAGACGTCGTGTTACCAACGCACGAACGCTGGTTTTGATTGATGACGAGGCAACCACCGGTAATACCTTTATTAACCTGCTTTCAGCCCTGCGTAATACCGGCAAGCTTCAACATATTGAACAGGTTATAGCCGTTACGCTTACCGACTGGAGTGGCAAAGCCTTGTCCGAGCGCAGCACCTTACCAGTCACTTCGGTTTCTCTTGTAAGCGGTAAGTGGGGATGGACCCCATTACCTGATGCACCTGTCCCGGACATGCCGAAAGTCAACGTAACTTCACGAGGAGAATGGGACATCCAGGGAAAACAGTCCTGGGGCCGACTGGGGATGCTCGCACCTGCGGCCGATCTCGGCCATGAGGTCTCCGTCCACAAGGGGGAACGTATTCTGGTTCTCGGGACCGGGGAATTCGTCTGGGAGCCGTTCCTGCTTGCTGAACGGCTCGAAGCTGCCGGAGCACAGGCATTTTATGGATCGACCACCCGCTCCCCTATCGCCGTTGGTTATGCCATTGAGTCCGCCATTTCCTTTACGGATAACTACGGGCTGGGCATCCCCAATTTTGTCTATAACGTCGCCCACCAGCAGTTTGACCGCATTCTTGTGTGTACTGAGACACCCGCAGAAAGTATTGACACGCAGCTTCTTAAAGCGCTGGCTGAGGTTGCGGCCGTCGTGGAGATTGTTACCTATGAATAAACCCGTTGTTCTGAGCGACCTTGACGACACGCTCTTTCAGACCCGTCGTAAAATGGTGGACGAGCTGGCCCTGGAGCCATTCCGTACCGGTGCCGTTGATCGCACCCTGAATCCACGAAGCTTTATGACGGAAGAACAGTCCATGTTGGTGGACTGGCTCCTGGAGCAGGCTGAACTCATACCCGTTACCGCACGGGGAACTGAAGAAATCAGCCGCGTACGGATCCCTTTCCACTCCTGGGCAATCACCACTCACGGGGCCGTCATTCTCACGCCAGAAGGCAAACCCGACGAGGAGTGGAAGGCCCATATGCTCGGCCAGCTGGCTCCCTATCAGGAAAAGCTGACATCGATGCAGCGTCTGATCACTGAAATGATGGACGCAAAAGGGATCAATGCCTGGGCAAGGCTGAACTTCGAATACGGTGAAACGGCGGTTTATATGGTGATGAAGCACCGCGACAGCACCCGCCTTGACGAGCTCAATGCCATTGCAGATGAGATAGAAACGGTGTTTCCGACCGAGGGCTTCTACATCCACCGCAACAGTAATAACGTGGCCTGGCTTCCCACCGCGGTTGAGAAAGGGCTGGCAGTCAGATGGCTTCTTGAAAAACTTCGGGCTGAACGCGGAGTCTTCCCCGTAATTGGTCTGGGCGACAGCCTGAGCGATCATCGTTTTATGAAACTGTGCAGCTGGTTTGGCATCCCGCGTCAGAGTCAGTTTGCAGATGCCATTTCACAGCGAATTTTTGGAGAAAATTAAAATGCAGCCACATGACACATTTACCGGCTCATACCAGCCCGGTGACGTGGAATTTCTGCTAAAGCCGGTAGTCATTGAGATGACGCCGGTTGAGCAAAAAGAAGAGCTGATTCAGTCAGGGAAGAAACATTATTCGGACATGCTCAGTCAGGAGCCAGCGCCAACACAATGGCATCTTGATTTGTTTCACCGGGCGCTGGATCGGGGCGCAGAGAGACTTGCAAAAGAAGTCACACAGCTCGCTATTGCTCTGGCCGAACGCTTCGGTGATGAGCCCATTGTACTGGCCAGTCTCGTCAGAGCTGGCGTGCCGCTCGGCGTTATGCTGCACCAGGCCCTGCGTGACATGGGGAAAACCTCATGGCATTACGGTATCAGCATTATCCGGGATCGTGGAATTGACGGTGCAGCCCTCGACGTCATTGAAGAGCGCCATGGTACCAGCGGTATTGTCTTTGTTGACGGATGGACAGGTAAAGGCGCAATTACCGGAGAGCTTGTACGCGCACTGAAAGATCGCCCGGGCTATCCTGAGCAGCCGCGACTGGTTGTCCTGGCCGATCCCTGTGGCTGCTCCTGGCTTGCAGCCAGTGATGATGACTGGCTCATTCCTTTTGGCATCATGGGTGCGCCGGTATCAGGCCTGATCTCCCGGTCAGTATGGTCCTCTGAAGGATTACATGGGTGCATGGTTTGCGAGCATCTCAGTGAATTCGAATGCAGCCGGATGCTTGTCGATACCGTCGCCCATTTCCGTAAGAAGTTAACCCCGTCATCCCTCGCTACCCTGAGCTGGAATATGGAGTCAGCCCGGGTCTTATGGCAGACAAGTCGCGACGTTATCGCGTTCCTGGCCGATGAATTTAAAGTGGACAGCGTCAATCGTATTAAACCCGGTATTGCTGAAGCAACCCGGGCTGTATTACGTCGGGTACCGGACCATGTATTTGTGCGTTCTATTGACGACCCGGACGTTGCCTTGCTTGTAGGGCTTGCTCGTGAAAAGGGAATAGTTGTTACAGAAATGGGGGGAACCCTCGGCCAGTATCGGGCTGTAACCATTATCAAGAAGGTACTCTGATGAAAAATCGTCTTTCTCCCTGGAATCTGGGAGCCACGCTATACATGCCTGCAACACGGGAAGATATTGCTGATGCCGTCCTGCACGGGAAAATCCCGGGTTTGCGCTCTCTGGTGATTTGCCTGGAGGATGCTGTCAGTGAAGCAGACATCCCCATCGCCCTCAAAAATCTGGAGCACCTGCTGCACGAGCTCAGTAACAGCATGCGTAGCCTGGGTAAAAATGACTGGCCTCTGGTGTTCATTCGCCCTCGGCATGCCGAAATGGGCAGATGGTTAAAAGCGCATTATGATCTTTCCGCTGTCGATGGGTTTGTGTTGCCGAAATTTACCCTCAGTTCGTTAGCTGAATGGTGGGATATCATGGGCGGGACTCACCTGTGCATGATGCCAACGCTGGAAACAGAAGACGTCTTTGACGTGGTTCAGATGCGCGAGCTGGCCACTCGCCTGGTGGAACATCCCTGCCACGACCGCATTATTGCGCTTCGAATCGGCGGCAACGATCTTATGAACGTTGTGTCGCTTCGCCGCCCCCGGGACCTGACGCTGTATGACAGCCCGATGGGCTACGTCATCAAAATGCTCGTTTCAGTCTTCGGCCCGCGTGATTTTGCCCTGACCGCGCCCGTATGTGAGCATATTGACGATCATGCCGTTATGGCCAGAGAGCTGGCTCTTGATATGGCACATGGGCTTGTTGGGAAAACGGCCATTCACCCGGGTCAGATAGAGGTCATTCAAAACGCGCTGATGGTCACTCAGGGTGAGTATTCTGACGCTCTGCGGATCCTGAACTCTACCCAGGCCGTGTTTAAGTCGCAGGGAGCAATGTGTGAACCCGCCACACATCGCCGCTGGGCGGCTGGCATTCTGGACAGAGCTCGTTTTTATGGGTTACAGAACGAGCAAAGCGCTGATGGAATCAGATTACTTACCGTGACCCAGCATCATTAAGGAAATCATAATGGGGTTCAGGTTCAGAAAGTCGATCAACATTATTCCTGGCGTTCGCCTCAACCTGAGTAACGGTGCACCGAGCCTGAGTGTCGGGCCGAGAGGTGCTTCCGTTTCTTTTGGTAGCCGGGGGACCTATGCCAATCTGGGCTTGCCCGGTACCGGGCTGAGTTACCGTACCCGGCTTGACCGGGCCGCGCGTTCCGGAGGTGGAAACCGGACGGCAACCGACCCGGGGCTCAGACAGGCGCTTGAGCAGGAAGCCGCTGAACTCATGTCAGCGGTAACCGCAATCCGTAATATTCACGAGCTGACGCCGGATCCAAAAACAGGCATCAGCTGGGCAGAGCTGGAAGCAGTATACCTGCATAACAGAACGTCGCCTTTTCAGGTTCCGGCACCGGTGCGTCCAGAAAAGCCAGACTACCTTGCATTGCCGGAAAAGCCTGCCGAGAGCGAAGGCATTAGTTTTCTGGGTAAATGGTTTGAATCGGAATCAGCTAAAGCTGAGCGCCACGCCGAAAATCTTCGCCGGTGGCAGCAGGAGCTGATTGATGTGGAGCGTGAGAATACCCTTCGACAGCACCGGTACCAGCAACAACGGACGGCCTGGGCCGAACAGTATGCAAACTGGAAGTTTGAAGCAGAAGAACATGAAAAACGGCTCGCCACGGCTCAGGCAGATGCCCGGCAGCAGTTCCGGACAGACGCCGCGTTTTTCGAATCATACCTGGCGGGTGTGCTGGCAGAAACTGAATGGCCGCGTGAAACGATTGTTGCATTTGAAGTAAAGCCGGAGCTATCAGCAGTCCTGCTGGACGTTGATTTAGCTGAGATTGAAGATTTCCCTGATAAGATTTACGGCGTTAATGCCCGGGGCACGGAGCTGACGGAAAAAGCCATGACGCAAAAAGCCGTACGCGAAAACTATGCCCGCCACGTCCATGGCTGCTTGTTCCGCCTGGTCGGTATCGTTTTACATACGCTACCTTTCGACAACGTGATTGTGTCAGGCTTTACGCAACGGGTCAGTAAGCGGACCGGCTATCTGGAGGATGAGTATATCCTGTCCTGCAAATGCACTCGCAGCCAGATGTCGTCAGTAAATTTTGCAGGCATAGAACACATTGATCCGGTTGAAGCGTTAGGCGATCACCCGGTTATTCGAAAGATGAGCAGTACCTTCATTTTTCAGCCTATTGAACCACTAACCCTTTAAGCAGGCTAAATCTTACGATGCAATTAAATACCAGACAGGCCCGGATTTTTAAGCTTGCCAACTTACTGGGCACCGGCAAGCCCGTTTCCGCTGCCGACATTATAACCAGTCTGGAATGCTCAGAGCCGACATTAACCCGGGCCCTCAAAGAGCTACGCGAGTCATATTCTGCGGAGATCAAATACAGCAAGGCAGGTCATTCCTACCATCTCGTTAATCCGGGCCAGCTGGATAAAAAGACCCTTCGCCGGATGAATGAAGCGCTCGCACAGAATGCTGAACTGAAAACCGGTGAGTCTACAGGGAAGGTCGTACTCGATAAGGATAAAAAAACAGCCGTGTCCTTATCGCTACGCATGCGGATCTTAAGAAAAATTGACCGTCTGGCTGCGCTGAGTGGCTCGACCCGAAGTGAAGCGGTAGAGAAGCTGGCTCTGCACTCCGTTGACGAACTGATAAAAGAATACAGCGCTAAAAAGTCCTGACGCTAAATCTCAGACCGGGGTGAAAACCCCGGTTTTGTCATATTTTACCTCTGTATTGGCGTGACGTAGTTTTGATCTATTCTCCTCCCGCAATGCCAGCAGCGCCTTACTGACTACAAAACCTGGTGTCTTGACATCCTCTTGTGCTACACATCAATCTTTGGGCGTTTTACACTCCATTCATGCAGATCTGTGATGTATGATGAATTTCATACATAAGACAGTTTATTTGTCCGAGTTTTTTCAGAAATCTTATATTCCAGTCCGGTCTGAATTATTTTTCTGTTGATAAGAGGCCATTCACATGTCGGTAATTCTATGGTGGTTAACTTATTTCTTTAATGCCGCTTCTGAGTATTTAATCTCCACCCGACAGATGTCGTGCCGTTTTATCAAATCAACAAACCCTGGCCTCTTCCTGAAACTACTCTCCTCTTCCGATCTCTTAAGAAGGAATTACATTTGAGACGCTTACCCGTATATCTGCTACTCGACACGTCCGGCTCTATGCACGGAGAGCCTATCGAAGCGGTTAAAAATGGCGTTCAGACGCTGCTTACCACGCTGAAACAGGATCCGTATGCACTCGAAACGGCTCACGTGTCAGTGATCACCTTTGATTCTTCAGCCCGACAGGCAGTCCCCCTGACAGACCTCCTGAGTTTCCAGATGCCAGCACTAACAGCCAGCGGCACCACGTCTCTTGGCGAAGCGCTTTCCCTCACGGCCAGCTCCATTGCCAAAGAAGTACAGAAAACGACGGCTGACACTAAAGGTGACTGGCGTCCCCTTGTATTCCTGATGACGGATGGAAGTCCGAATGATGACTGGCGTAAAGGCCTGAATGACTTTAAAGCGGCCAGAACCGGCGTTGTTGTGGCATGTGCAGCCGGGCATGATGCCGATACCAGCGTCCTCAAAGAAATCACTGAAATCGTGGTTCAGCTCGATACAGCTGACAGTTCGACGATTAAAGCTTTCTTTAAATGGGTCAGTGCGAGCATTTCGGTAGGCAGTCAGAAAGTGGAGTCCAGCAAAAAAGAAGTGATCGGTCTTGAAGACCTGCCACCGCCGCCGCCAGAAGTAAATGTGGTCTTATAATTTTATTGATTAAGGGGATATCATGTCTGTCAGTCTGAGCAAAGGCCAGGGCGTAAGCCTGAAAAAAAATGAATACGATCTCTCGTCCGTTACTATCGGCCTCGGTTGGGATATTAATGAGGAAAAGAAAGGTTTTCTCGGCGGGATCTTTGGTAAAAAAGAAGAAGAATACGACCTTGATGTGATCGCTTTCCTGTGTAATTCAGCCGGAAAGGTGACCGATCTCGGCAATGTGGAAAATGGTAAACCAACGCTTGTGAATGGCGATATCATCTTTTTCAACAGCCTTCGCCATAAGTCAGGCAATATCTGGCTGACGGGCGATAACCGAACCGGAGCCGGTGACGGTGACGATGAGCAAATTATTGTGCGCCTGAATTCCCTTGACGCTCAGTACGAGAAAATTGTGTTCATCGTTCAGATCTACAATGGTGAAAAGCTCCAGCAGCACTTTGGTAAAGTTCAGAATGCCTTCATCCGGGCAGTAGATGCCCGTAATATTGAAATGGCACGATTCGATCTTTCTGGCGGACCCGCCTTCGCCAGCCAGCGCTCCATGGTCTTTGCCGAGCTGATACGCGAGGCTACAGGCTGGAAACTCAGGGCAATTGGTGAGCCTTCAGAATCAGATTCGTTTGTCTCGCACCTGAGGAATTACATGTGATGCGCCGCCTGCCTGTTTACCTTGTTATCGACACATCCGGCTCGATGCGCGGTGAGTCAATCCATTCCGTTAACGTTGGAATTCAGGCGATGCTTAGCGCTCTTCGCCAGGATCCCTACGCCCTCGAAAGCGTTCATATCTCCATTATCACCTATGACAATGAGGCGCGTGAGTTCATTCCTCTCACGCCGCTGGAAGACTTCCAGTTTTCTGACATCGTTGTGCCAAGCGCAGGCGGGACGTTCACCGGTGCTGCCCTTGAATGTCTGATGCAGTGTGTTGAACGGGATGTACGTCGCTCAGATGGTGATACCAAAGGAGACTGGCGTCCTCTGGTATTCCTGATGACTGATGGAACCCCTTCTGATGCCCTGGCGTACGGTGAAGCGGTAAAAGCGATTCGCGGCCGGGGATTCGGATCCATCATTGCCTGCGCCGTTGGTCCTAAAGCAGGCCATGAGCACTTAAAACAGCTCACCGATAAGGTTGTGTCTCTGGAGACGCTAGATTCAACCGCGTTTGCAGGTTTCTTTAAATGGGTATCGGCCAGCGTGTCTTCCGGCAGCACAAGCGCGGGGATTAATAACGGAACTGATACCCTTCCCCCTCCTCCACCAGAAATCCAGCTGGTGCTCTGACAGACAGAAAGGTGCTGTTTCCGGGCAGCACCTTTCTGTACAGCAACGTTTTCTGCTGGCCGTACCAGCCGTACGAGGAAAATTATGAGACGCCTTCCCGTGTTTTTTGTCCTGGACTGTTCAGAGTCCATGATTGGTGAAAACCTGAAAAAAATGACTGATGGTCTGCAAATGATCGTCGGAGATTTAAGAAAGGATCCACACGCACTTGAAACAGCCTGGGTCTCGGTAATCGCATTTGCCGGTGTAGCCCGTACGATTGTACCTCTTCACGAAATTGCCTCGTTCTACCCTCCCCGCCTTCCCGTTGGCGGCGGTACGAGCCTTGGAGCTGCATTGCGTGAGCTGACCGTGCAAATTGATACCCAGGTCAGAAAAACCACTCATGAGGCTAAAGGCGACTGGAAACCCGTCGTGTATCTCCTTACCGACGGACGTCCGACTGACGACACAACCGCAGAAGTGAAGCGCTGGAAGGATCACTACGCGAGTAAAGTGAATCTCATTGCCGTTGGCCTGGGGCCGTCAGCGGACCTGAATATCCTGCGGCAACTGACAGAGAATGTCATGCTGTTCACCGAATCTCAGGAAGGGGACTTTACCCGCTTCATCAAATGGATCACGGCCTCGGTTACGGCGCACAGCCGCAGCGTCGGGGACGACAAACAACCTGAGCTCAGCCAGACTGAATACATAGTCCGGCTGGCCAAGGACGAGCCAGTAAAAGCGTACGACGAAAACTGCGTTACGCTTACCGGCCGTTGCAGCAAGACCCGTCGTCCGTACCTGATGAAGTATGAACGGCCACCAGCAAGGGTTTCCGGGCTCGATTTCAGTCTGAACCTGAACAGCTTTAATATTGCCGGATGCTATCCCATCGATGAGGACTATTTTGCGTGGTCAGATGCCACCGCTACCGGTTTGCAGGTAAATACCAGCGAACTGCATGGCGTACCGGGTTGCCCCCACTGCGGTAATGCCAGTGCGTTTGCCCTGTGCTCATGCGGAAAGTTGCTGTGTATTGACGGCCCGGATGACGTGATCTGCCCGTGGTGTGAAACAGGCCTGTCATTCAGCAATGATGGCGGAAACACTAACTTCGACGTAAACAGAGGGAGAGGTTGATGTCGCAAAATGCTTTACTTGAAGAGAAGATTATCCGCTTAGTTCTGTCTGAGCTGGGCCACCCTGTTGAAGGTGAGCGGCTTTTACTTCTATCGCAGGACCCATCCCTTACCGAAGAAATTATGCGGCTTAAAGAGCGGATTGAGAGCCTTGCACAGGGTTTATCTGCGCGGGTTAGCGAAGGTGATAACGACGCAGAGATTGCCGCCTCGTCAGCATCCAGTCTTTCCGATCAGCAACAAACGGTCGTAAGTGTTGCTGATAACCCGGGCATTGACGCTACCGATACATCAGCACTGCAACCCCTGCCAGAAAATGAGCCTCATCCTCCGTTCTGGAAGCTGATGCCTTATTACGAATTTGATAAACCAGCACAGAGGGAAGACGAAAACCTGTCTTCCCTGGTATTAAAACCCGGGCAGATACCGACAGGCCAGCAGCGGGCCAGCTTAGCTGTGCCACCTGCCGTTCCCCCGAGAGCTAAAATAACGATCCCCAACGCCCGCGCAGGCGAACGTTTCTCTTCGCCGGTTGCTATCGTTCTGGGTGAGGGCCAGCAGGCTACTGTCAGGGACGTTGTCTTTCCCCGGAACATTGGCCTGTCTTTTGACAAAGAACAGGAGTTGCTGACAGGTACTCCCACCGAAAGCGGCGATATAGAGCTTTCAGTAATCTGGTCATGCACGTCGCACGACGAATGTGAAACAAAACAGCTATTTATAATCAATCCCGATCCGAGAAGCCTGTGGAAGGTGGTAGAGCCACCAGCAGACGCTCCCTACCCTAAGTCCCATCTGGACGCTGCTGGCCTGGTCAGGGGTGATATACGTATTGCTGCCGCCAGTCGCCGGGGACGCTCTCATGAGCATGCCGGAAGCTTCAGAGATGACGACTTCTACATCAACCACTGCCAGGAAACAGGATGGTCTGTCATGCTGGTCGCAGACGGAGCCGGTAGTGCGGTAAATTCCCGGGAAGGCTCCCGGATTGCAGTCAAAACGGCTGGCGATTACCTTTTAAATCAGCTCAGTGGTGTGAAAGGCGTCCATTTAAAGCAGCACATCACGGCGTGGGAAGGGAGCGATCAGCAGGCAACAATAAACGCCATGCTTCATCATTTTAAACAGGCAGCTACGCTCGCGGTCAACAGTATCCAGAACGAAGCCATTTGTGCAGAACAACCTGTGAAATCCTATTCAACAACCCTTCTGGCAACTGTAGCGCTACGAACTGATAACGAGCTGTTTGCGGCTGCATTCTGGCTTGGTGATGGTGCGATAGGTGCATACAGCCCTTCCGGTAAAGTCAGGATACTGGGAAATCCCGATAGCGGAGAATACGCAGGACAAACCCGTTTCCTTGACCAGAGCATTATCGCAGACCCCTCGTTTAGCGGCCGCATCAGCGTGGGTAAATGGAATGATGTATCTCACTTGATCCTCATGACAGACGGCGTCTCAGACCCTCTGTTTGAGACGGATAATGGGCTTCGCAGTGACGAAAAATGGACCCGTCTCGTTGATGAGCTCAACCCTGTCCTTACAGACGCCAGTATTGCGCCTGAGAGGTTAGGCGACTGGCTTAACTTTTTCTCCACAGGGAACCATGATGACCGCACTATTGCGGTGTTGTGGTAAGGGATACGCTTTTTCGGTGATCAATATGGCAAATATCGTTACGTGCAAAACAAAGGACGGCGAAACAGTCCAGTATGTTGACGAGGTAATTGGTTCGGGCTCGATGAAGGATGTTTACTTTTCGCCTGATAAATCATACGTCGTCGCTTTTTATCATAAACCGCAGAACGAGCAGGCCCGGGATCGGATTGATATGATCACCGGACGCTACAGGCAAAACATTTTTGGCCAGTCCGGAGGTGAATACTGGAAGGACCTGTTTTGCTGGCCGACCCATGTTGTTGAGCATGGGCATAAAATCGGCATCGTGGTTCCAACCTACAAAAGCTACTTTTTCTTTAAATACGGCTCTAAAAACGATGATTTTCTTGGCATAAAAGGTCGTGAAAAGGAAGGCAAATGGTTTGCCAGCGCCAGCAACCAGAACAAATTTCTCGACCCACGTGAACGAGGCAATACGCTTACCTATCTCAAGGTCTGTCTGCTGCTGACAAGAGCCGTCAGAAGGATGCATGCGGCAGGTCTCTGTCACAGCGATCTAAGCTATAAAAACGTGCTTATCGATCCAGAAATGGGACATGCCTGCATCATTGACGTAGACGGCCTGGTTGTCCCTGGAAAGTATCCTCCCGACGTGGTGGGCACCCCGGATTTTATCGCTCCGGAAGTGGTGAAAACCAGTCATCTTTCCAAAGAGGATCCGAACCGCGTATTGCCAAGCATTACTACTGACCGTCATGCGCTGTCGGTGCTTATCTACATGTATCTGTTCTTCCGTCATCCGCTACGTGGCGGAAAAATACATGACATGTCGGATGAAGTACGTGATGAGACCTTATCTATGGGTGAGAAGGCACTCTTCATTGAACATCCGACAGACAAAAGCAATGCAGTCAAAGTCAGTCAGCTATCGTCCTTTTCACTGCCCTGGGCTGACCCGGAGAAAATTCCTTACACCATCATGGGCCCTTATCTGACACCTTTGTTTGAGCGCGCCTTTATAGATGGCTTACACGATGCCACTAAACGCCCGACCGCCGATGAGTGGGAAAGCGCCCTGGTTAAAACAGTCGATCTGATACAGCCCTGCCAGAACAAGGCGTGTGAACAGAAATGGTACGTTTTCTCGGGTAAGACAAAGCCGGTTTGTCCCTACTGCGGTACGCCATACAAGGGTAAATTACCGGTTCTAAATTTATATTCTTCCCGAAAGGAAGGCAGTTATCGTCCTGACGACCACCGGTTGATGGTGTGGAGCGGGCAGTCAATCTATGCGTGGCATGTGAATCGCCTCATTGCGCCAAATGAGCGTACAACCGATTTGCAAAGGAAACGAGTTGGGTATTTTGTTTTCCATAACGATCAGTGGTGGTTAGTAAATGAAGGCATAAATGGGCTTATGTCATTACCGGATAAACGACAGATTGCCATTGGGGAAAAAATTGAACTGACGAATAACGCTCAGTTTGTTCTGTCAAAGGAGGAAGGCGGCAGGCTGGTCGTCGTTCAGTTAGTAGAAAACTAACGGACGCCCATAACGACTAAAACGTTCTGGCAGCATACTGAACCTGTTTAATGAATCACTATATTAAGCTGTGTCAAATTTAAGCTGCCAGAAAAACTGACTGTCTGTGCCGGATATGCGGTACACCTCCTGCGGCAAGGGTTTAATGCGCAAAGCCCAATTTATTTATAAGAGTGAATAGTTTTGTGGCTCTACCCTGCCGCTCTCCTTTCCTGTGTCATGGTTTTTAACATCTGAAATACTGACATTGTTAAGCCGGTGATTGTATAAGGCGATGCGGACAATCTCATGAAGATATTCAAGTTCGTTTTGTGTCAAGGACTGGCCTTCCTGGGTTTTTGAAATCATTTCCTGCCAGCAGATCAGTCTTTCGTAACTGACATGTTCGCTGTTTTCCAGGCAGTGCAACCTGAAATAGCGAAGGAACAAAGGAAATTCATCGGTCTGAGCGATGTCATAAGCCCGAACCGTTAACCTACACAGACATACAATCGTATCCTGCTGTAACCTGACTAACGCGTTATGACTGCCCGGAAGGATATCAGGCAATTTCATCTTACAGTCAGCAAGGCGCTGAAGAAGAGGCCCTTCCTCTGAAGGCTCCCGTCCCCGATACTCCTGAAGAGGTTCAGATTCAAGTTCATGCATTAATGGATGATATAGCCATTCCCGGGAACTGGTCTCATCAATGATCAGGCTTTCAATGCACTCACTGTATGTTGTTTTACGTCGCCCGAGCTGCACCTGACTGATTTCATATTCAATATCTGGAAGATCGATACGCAATGCGGCAACTCTTTCGGAAGGATGAAGGTGGTCAAAGGTTAACTTCGCAGAAATGCTACGATCCCTGTCCAGAAAGACGGCCACACATAAATCATTAACCTTTACGAACAGATCAGCTGTGCCTCCGAACATACTGCCGCTTCCAATAACCTCATTCAGTGAAACCGGCCCACCATCGTCGCCAGCGAGAAGATTTGGGAAACCAAGAACCTGGTGCTCGTTGATGACTTCAATAATTTTTCCCCGGATGGCTTCCATCAGACCATCACAGTCACCGGCTACAGCAGTACTGTGTGAGAAATGCCAAAGCTTGACCTCCCCCTGCTTTGCTAACAGATCAGTTTTGCAAGCGGGGCAGATGCAGTTACAGTCGATACCCCGGCTGACCTCTGTAATATCTAAAAAGAGTCCTGATTCTCTCTGGAGTCCAAATGGAATACCAAATGTGTAACTCTTACGCATGGCTGCACCCCGTTTTTGATAATTATTCAAACTATATCCGAAATAACGGAGGAGGATTTCTGTAAAACGAATTAAAAGAAATGATTTTTTAGTTTTCCAGATTAATGTTTGACAAGAATCAAATGAGAGCCTTACAAATATGGAGAGAGAAGTTTAGGTAAAGTAACTTTTATCACAACTTCTAAAATTAAGGAGAATATCGGATGTATTTAGCAGTGGGCTTGGCTTATGATTAAAGTCTTTCTCCGAACTTAATAAGAAAGTTAAAAAGACAGGCTATTACAGTGCCTTTAGCCCCGAAAGGGGCATAAACTATTTTCAAATCCAGACACAGTCTTTTTGTTGTGCCAATATCAATAATTACTCGCGAACAAAGGTCCACACACTCGCAGGAACTTTGTCATATAACTTTTTCATTGTCAGTTCAGCTTTACGATGATCATAAGCACCAGAAATTTCAAGAGAGGCGACACCCGAGTTTTTTTCACATAACCTTTCAAATACTTTTTCGAGCGTTTCGAACGAACTACACTTACGGAATTTCATTAAATAAGACTGCTTTGTGTCAGACATAATCAACCTTCTTTAGACAGGCCTCAACTGGCCAGGGATAATCTTAATATCATTTTTCACTTAAGCCTAACGATTTCACAACCTTTTTCGTTGTTTCCACCCTGTTCATAACCAGGTACATGAGTGCTAAAATGACTGTAAATAAAACCAGTGTATCCCGGTGAGCAGGATGAAGAATCAATCAGTGATCAGACAGTTTTCGGAAAGCGAATTGCATCAGCAGCTGGAAACGTTCGGCAACCATGATAAACAGCTTTCACGCTTGATCCGTTACTTTTCCCATCTGAGATACAACACAGCTAAAACCTATCTGCACTGGCTACGAGTATGGAACGAATGGTATCAGGCGAATGCCCGGTTGCATACAGACTGGCCAGTAAGTTCGCTCCCCGTGTCTGAGGAAGCTCTGCTGGCGTTTATGGGGCATCTTGAAGGCAAATTGTCACGAAGCAGCATAAACAGCTGTCTTCAGGCCTTAAACAGTATCCATAAAAAAGGGCTTAACCTGCCCGGGATTATTACGTCTGAAGCATGGTACATGCTGGAAGCCTTAAAACAATCGGAAGCCCGGAAGCGAAAGACGACTAAACAGGCAACTCCCTTTCTTATTGGCGATCTCAAGGCTCTGATAAAGTTACGCAGTACTACAAACTCAGTTCGTAAGCTTCGTGACCTGTGCCTGATCTGGACAGGCTTTGAAACACTGCTCCGTTCATCCGAAATTCGCCGTATACGTCTGAAAGATCTGTCTCTGGATAGTATGACCGGTGAATTTAACCTGACGGTATACCGTACAAAAACGAACATCAGTACACTTCTTACCTACCGGCTGACACGTCAGTTAACTAACTGCCTCTTGAGATTGATGAACCTTGTGAAAATGGATCAGCACA
Organism: Enterobacter cloacae complex sp. IR5450; assembly: GCF_049238665.1. Taxonomy (NCBI): domain Bacteria; kingdom Pseudomonadati; phylum Pseudomonadota; class Gammaproteobacteria; order Enterobacterales; family Enterobacteriaceae; genus Enterobacter; species Enterobacter cloacae complex sp. IR5450. The sequence continues at coordinate 100,124 of NZ_JBMKIC010000012.1, read as the reverse complement.
GTCATCCGGATGAATACCTTTTCCAGGCCGTAAATTTCCATGATACAGGCTATATGCCACCCGGCTGGAAGCTTCGGAGTAAAGGGAATGAGCTATCTGAGCTTCTTAAACGGCATAACCTGCCCTACCGTGCTAAACAAAGTCTTCTGAACGATGAAGATGAGGAAGACACTGTGGACGATGCCGGTATGCTCAGCAAAAATTCCCTTTTACGGGCATTTAAAGAAATGTGGAATGAGCTTTATCCAAATGAGACTAAAACCCGTTACTGGACAGGGCACAGCGTTCGTGTAGGCGGTGCGATACAGCTGGATATTGAAGGTTACTCGCTACCACAGATTATGGAAATGGGGAACTGGTCGAATGAAGAAATGGTTATGCGCTACATTCGCAATATTGAAGCTGGTAAAAAAGCCATGATCAAGCTTATGCGAAATGCCTTTGATGAATAGCGCCCTCACGGGCGCATAACTTTATTTTTTCTTGAACGGGTTAAGTCTGGTGAGATTAGAGAGTGCCCCTCCCGGAGGCAAAATTCCCGTCCTTTTATATTTGTACACGCCATTTAATTTCATTGTCTGGATTCCAAGATTAATAAGCGTGACAAGTTTAAGGGTATACAGGAGTGTAAATTGGGGAGCAACCTGAATAAAAACTAATAACAAGCCTGCACACATTACACGTAGCCATGCCGCGTACTCCATGCTCAGCGGACGCTTGAAATAGAATCTTTCGAGCAAATCAACTGTCTTATTACTGATCCACGCCGCCGCCACTGAGAGTAACAACACGATGCACACCATAATGCCCAGTTCCATTTTCACTCCCTTCTCTTTTAGTCTGTTTAAGTTGAGGCTTAGCCACAGTAGTTTTGTTTTTTGCTTTTTTCTTAGGTTTGGTATGGTGAAACAGAAAACAATCCACCATTACCCAACCATTTTTATATCGAGCCACCAGCATCTTCTGGCTGGGGTAATGAGCATGAAACAGCATTTTCACGTCCATGGTGCCCATCAACGACTGTTTGCGCTTTAGCTCATCCTCAGCCATCTGAAATTCTTGTAAGAATTCTGAAGACAGACGCTGACGCAGAATTCTTATGGCACTGGAGTTTTCATCATTCTTTGCCAGGTGCCCGAAGCGTACAAGTGCCTTGTGGGTTATCTGGATGGGTCCCAGATGAGAGCTGAGCTGTTCGTACTGCCAGAAGTAGGTCAAATCCACCTTAACCCAGCTGATGCTGTCCAGCAGAGCCTCGTTCATGATGGTTCCGGACATAGGTACCATTGTCAGCCTGGCCAGACGCATATGTATGTAGTCCGTAAGCAACCTCAGCGACTCAGGAACGTTTTTATTGAGTAGGAGATGCTGAAGCACCGGGGTTGCGGTCTGCCAACACAGATTGCGCCCGTCAGGCAGGAAAGCAAACTTTTGATCGTCAGGCGCAGAGTTCGAAGCGTTTTCCTTACGAAGCAAAAAATAATGGCCGCACAGCAGCTCTGCTCTTACCTGGTCCTCGTCAGGGTCATGTCGGGCTTTACTTAGATCAACGGTTAGCACAACGCGGTTAATCGCATCAGCGTGATATTTTTTTACCCAGACGCAGACACGATAGAGACGCTCATCGATTTTCTGGCTGGCTGTGGAAATCCATTGCATTGTTGTTCCTTAATTTTCGGGGCTGACAATGAAAATGCCCAGCTCAGCCCCCGGCACGAGTTCTGTATATTTCAGGCTCAGCTTCCGTTGGTTGGACGGACCCTGGCTGTTTTCAGGAGCCCAGTCAGAGAGCGTTTTTAATTGAGGTATGTTGCCTGCTGCGAAAATGGGCAAGGATGCTTTTACTACTGAATAATCAGTCTCAGCATATTTATTCCCGTTTCGTTCCTGCCCTTCAGGCCTAAATGCAAAAATGTGAGCAATCGGAACAGGGAAAGAGTTAGTTCGACAAAGGCGATAAGATTCGCCCTGCTTCAGTGGGTGAAATTCAAGACGGTGTAAAGCCTTATCGATATTAGACACGACATTCAAATTGGTAGTTGCTACATTTTTTACTTCTGAGGCTCTCCTGCGCTCCAACAAACTCACAAGTTGCTCTGCTGTTTTAACTTCCTGGTTTCGGTTTAGCCGCCATGAAAAAGTAACTTTTTTAAGCTGGGACTTGATGAAAAGGATATTTCTTGTTGAGTGCATAGCGACAAGGCCCGGGAGCTTCTTGTGCACTTTATCAAAACGGACATTCTTTTTATTATCGATACGCCTCATTGCCGCAGCAAAATCATTTTTTGCTTCGTTTATAGAAGTGATCAAGCTTTCGAGAAGATCTGCTCTTTCGGGGACAATGATTAGACCCGGGTATTTAGTGGTTACTTTGGTGGAATCATGACTTAATGACTCTATGTCATCCACACAGATGTCAGTAAGTGCCTGAATAATTTCCTCAACCGAAGCATCGTCTTTAATACTAACCCTGATGGGTTTAACCTGCTTCAAGCGCTCTTCTGTTCTAGATACGGTGGAGACAGTCATCAGGTTTGCCATCATCGGGGGGGTGTTCGAAAGAAAACACTTGAGCGAGTCGATGCGTTCCAGAATCTGGTCACGAAAATAGGGCAAATCGTCATAACTCATACGTTTCTCCAGGCTCATGTTATTTCCAATCAATTTTGCTGCCCAGGCTGACCTTGCAGAACATAAATGTCATGTAAACCTCTAAAGAAGTCATTTTGAAACAGCTTTCACAGCATGCGATTTATGTTCGATAGGGCTCATGAACAAAGGATGATAATGGAGACGCCATGGATAGTGGATAGTCTTACCCACCTGGGTGATCCGATTGAGGCGAAAACGACCATTTATACAGTCAACTGACCAAAGCCCGGGAGAAACTAACCTCTTCCAGCGGTAAAAAGAGAAACCTGCAACACAGAGGTCATGCTCCAGGAAATGTTGAGTTTCGACGACGCGAACTTTTATCAAAAACCCCAGCATTGGCGAAAACCAGATCAACAACCATGTTGGCGGCAGGATGACTTTGTTCAGGAGATGATCTGTCATAAGCAAGGCAGATAACATCAGAAAACTGATAGTCAACCACAGGGCCATCCAACCGGCCCATACGCGGCTCTGACAGGGTTTCCATTCGAGAAGAAAAAGTTTTTTATGCATTCTGCCCCGCCTAATTTTAATGTATTGCCGAAGTATGCTGCATCATGATGGTGGTGCGGGGAAAGATTTCAAACTTCCACAATTCTGAAGCCGTGTTCCAACCATGAAAGATCCCGTCTCCACAGCGAGTGTTAAAAGCAAGAATTTCATCCCTGACCTGGTAAGCGAGCACTTCTGGCATATCAATAAACTCAGGTAAGGAAAGAAGAATTCCATGGATAACTTCTCCGGTTAACTTACTCATAACCTCTTCCTCAGACAGGGCAGCGTCCGGGAACAAACACAACGGAAGTGAAAAACAACATAGGTCAAGACCAATAGCAGCCCTTCCTGCGTCGTAGCCTTCTTCATTAACGACAAAACGAAAGAATTTTTCTGTCTCACCCCGTAATGATGACGGTCCTTCAGACGGAACTTCAATACCACTGAAGACTTTATCGGTCCAGTTGGTAAAAGGACTGGTGAAAACCCAACAAATTAAGGATAACGCCAGCTCTTCCTTAAACATACGTTCAGTGCCGGTAGTTCTGGAAAGTTGCTTTTGAGTACTCATGTTTTACCTGTTGCATGAAATTATTGATGTTATATAAACACAACCGGCATTTTATCTAATAGGTTTGAAAACACTAAAAATCGCAAATGCTGGTACCTTTCTGTTTTAAGAGATTTTCAAGGTAAAGTGAGGCTAGATCAATTGGCTGGTTCTCTTCAAGACAGGCTCGCACAAGATCTTCAATAGAGACCGAATCAACCCCCCTTCCCTGTAAAATTTCTTTAGCAGATGCCAGCGTTTTATGAACGCTTCGACTTAGTTGTAATCTGACTTGTGTGCGGGTATCAAAAAGACAATCTTCTGTGACACTTTGTGAAACGGTTCTACTCATTGAAAAATCACTCCATTTCTGGGATCGAATGAAAATTAACAGCTATAGATGTATCAGGTTTCCCATTTTCTACGATACTCAACCACGTACGCGCTGAGATTTGTTGTTCACAGACGAGTATGTAACCTGTTCCCTGTTGATGATGTAGCTCAAGAGCTTTTAGGATAGGCTCTGAATGAGGTCCGAGAGCATCACGCGTGTGAATAAGCGTTTGCTCTGGCAATACGTTGCTAAGCATAGACAGCAGAACATTACGCTCATCCTCATTATCCGACAAAACAAGAATTATACGAAAACCCGTTTTTATACGAAATCTGATTTCTGAAACTAACTTTCTTAATCTTAATTTATATATGACCAGGCGGAATCGAGTCATCAGTAAAGAGACCACTGTGAAGATAACGATTACTGCGCCATATTTTGACCTGTAGAACCACCAGTTAAGGCCTCCAGCAACTATCAGGATTAACATTAAAATTAAACTCCCATAGAAAAAAAGTGCTGGGTAGCGAGTTGTCTTTCCTTCAATTAGTGCTGAGGCAAATATCAAAATGGATATTCCGTAAATTACCCAGTCAAAAATACTTTCTCCAATCATTCTTTAGTGAACATCCTTAAAAGTGGAAATGTAGGTTTATGGGTTTATGCATTTTCCTGATGGCCTTGACAACCAAGGATTTCACAGAAATTGTCACAGTGTGAAGCTGTAACAAAGCGCTCTCCACGTTCGAATCGCTCAACCAAATCCTTTCTTACTTCACTTCCAGGTTTCTGGAAGATGTACTCAAACTGGAGATCCTCGGCCGTTGAAAGTAGTCGTTCTATGCTGAAATCAACATGGTAAAAGCAAAACTGATTATCAACCGGGGGAAAGTTGCTTTTGGTACTGTTCTCGTTTTTGGATTTTAGTTCATTCATGAGCTCTCCTTGGTTGAGAACAGTATACAAATCTCTTTAGGGATTTTTTTTCGTTAATAGCACTTTTTTGAGTTTAAAGAGTATGTTCATACCAGAGCATTAGAGGCTACGAAAAGGATAATGGAATTAGAAAGATAGATTTTAAGTGGTGATGTAAGGTGGGATAGGTAGAAGAGGAGTAGACGCTTGTAAGCGAGGCAAAAAAAAGGCACGGAAACCGTGCCATAAGAGTATGTGAGAAAAAATCAAAATCAGGGAAAGAATCAAGCAGCTTGTGAAACTGAATCTCCAACTGCAAGATTTAAATTTCTTAGGTTATCGAAAACTTCAGATACTAAGTCATTACGGTCGTGGATTTTAATCCGCCCACCGGTTAACTCTGAAACATAAACGGTATGGCAGAGGTCAGTAACCACTTCGCCGTATTCATCAACGACTTCCAAAGATGCAATCATCGGAATATAAGAAGCCGCAGCATAGCTCTCATAAATACTTATTATGGAGTCATTGTTGCGTCGAGAAATTACCCTACCAGAAGGTAAAGCCTCATCTTCCATATAGCAATCAGATAGGTCCTCACAGAAGTCATTTTCTTTAAGTGAAATATTAAGGGTCAATTCACTGTTGATAGAGCGTGAATAAGAATATTCACTCAGTTTATAGCAAGCCAAACTTATATCACTAAAAGTTTCATAAGCTTTATAGAGGCTCGATGTTATAGACTCAGATACAAATGTTATTAGTCCAATAAAATGAGTATCCCAGAACTGTTGCAAAGCAAAACGGGCAATCATAACCTGACCATCAACCTGCATCAGTCTGTTATATTCATCCCGGTCATAACCTTTCGACTGAGAAACATCATTAGACATGCTAAGAACTTCACTACAAACATCATCATATTCAAAACGGCTAGTTGCAAAGTGTTTTCCTGAAATCTCAAGGTACTGACCAGAGACTGCGTCAAACACCTCAAGAAAGTAACAGAGTCGAGATTTTAAAGATTCTCTGTTTAAAGCTTCTATTTCATTCTCAGAGATACTATCGACATATAAATCAACAGCATTCTTGAGTTCAATAGCTTTGATATTACAGGTAAAAGAAAGCTCGTCACTTTGACAATGGCAAACACTTAATACTATATCCGCCTCATCAAAATCTATGCCAAGATAGCTCAGAACTGCTCGGACATAGTTTTTATCATCAGATGAATGTGTCATATACACTACCTCAAATTTGAGAGGAAGTGCCCCAGAAGGGAAGCGACTTCCCCACTGGGTTAGATAAAAGTTTGGTTAAGCTAAAAGAAGATGCCAGCGACAGATTTTACATTGTCATAGACAAGTGTCTTCAGCCAACCAAAGTTACTTTTTTGGACTGAAGCAAAAGGATCATTGAGACGCGTTACGAAAATCGTCAAAAGCTTCAGTTATTAGTAATGTGCGATCAGTTACTCTGTATCGGTCATTACTTTCGAGAGATACGTAAGTTGAATGCGAAGAATCACAGACAACACGCCCTCTTTTATTGATCAATCTTACTTCCATCATCACCGGCACATTGATAATTGAAGCAACATCGGTATAGAGGGATATGAGGGCATCATTGTCACAATATAACGCCCCGTTCCCATCAAATGTATCGTTAAACTTAATATATATATCTGGCATATTTGCCGGATAATCATCAGTATTGAAATCAATGCATAACTTTAAGTCATCATTAATACGGCGATTAATCTTATGCTGCCCAACACGTACAAAGCCATGTTCAACAGCTTTGATAATCCTTAAAGTTTCATTAAGACAATCTGTAATTCTTTTCTCGACAAATGAGATAAAGTCACCAAAGTCGGAATGAAAAAACTGTTTAAGTGCAAATTTCGCAACTAACACTTTCCCATCCACCTTCATTTTATCGAGATAAAGATTTCTTATAGCATCAGTAGAAGAATTAGCTTTAGATAACTCTTCACAGTCATTAATAATCATTGAAACAATATCAATAACTTTAACTGGGCTTAAAGTATTACTATATCCGCGAATATCAAACGTAAAAAATCCGAAATTCTTAAATACTCCAAGAAAATAAATTATTTTTTGTTTCAAAAGAATAGAATCGGAGTAAGATGCGTTGTGCTTTATTAGTTCAGATATGTAGAGATCCAACATACAATTTAAATTATCGATATCTACATCGTAATCAAAGGTTACTTTGTCGAACGAAGTATCAGATAATTGAACGGTTATATCGTCAGCGGGAACATTAAGGCCTAAATTTTGATAAAGAAAGGCACTAACAAATTCCACGTGGTCAGATTCTTTAAACATTTACACTACCTCATGACTAAAAAGGAAGTGCTTCCCACCGGGAAGCAAGTTCCCGGATGGGTTAGATTAATTATAAAAGAGTTCTTCAGAAGGTACATGCATTTCTGGTTTGAACTGTTTTAAGGAGTTGTTTATAGCTTTTCGATATAACCCTGAAGAGTGTGGCTTAAACATTTGATATTCCGTAACGAGCAGAGGAGACGTAAAGCATCCTAAGTTCACTAGTGAAATATTTGATGTTTCTTCACAAACATCTAATTCAGCGTATATCCGCCTCTTCATTACCCTGCCTGCTAAATAGCGACGAACATGATTTATAAACTTGTCCGCATCTGATATAGAATTAACTATATAATCAGATGTGACTATCTGATTAGATACAGTTTCAGGTATAGCTTCGGCTATTATTTTTACGTTCATTTCATAATCAACACTATGGAAGCAAGCAAGAATTTGTGGCTTCGCGCTTTCTAAAATCTTTTCAAGAACAGAAAAAATCAGAGAGAACTCGTTTAAAATTCGCTTTTGTATAAGTCCATGTAGATGTTTTATGAAAGGAGAACCGTGTTCAACAAGGCCTAGTATAAGATCCTTAGAGGCCAAATCTGAGCGGTAATAAACGTATTCTAGATTATCCCGGTTAAATCCTTTGATAAGCAAATCAGGCTGCTCTGAGACCAGTCGTAAATGAGTTGAAGCTATAGAAACTTCAAAACGAAAGTTCGCGAGATTTACAGGGCCTGCTTTTAATGTAGCCGCTTCGGAAAAATAAATGAAAAGAGGATGCAAATCATCGTTACCACAGTAAAGATGGTCTGCGCCCTTAAGATATTTCACCAAATGAGGTAGAAAAGATATTACTGGAATATCAGCCACAAATCGAATATGCCGAAATGGTTTTGAATCCAAATATATATTTTCCACTACAGCGCCAACAAAACCCATTTTAACAAGAATAGATTCAACTAACTTTTGTATCGCATTCATTTAAATACCCTCTTAATAGAGGGATTTCTCCCAAAGGGAGAAATCCCTATGGGAGAAAATAATTTTAATTAATAATTGTAGCGAAGCGCATGTTCTTTTTCACTAAGATGGTTTTCATATTCCGACTTACCAGAACTTAAACACTCTTTGAAAAAGACCTTTGAAAAATTCTTCAAGTCACTTCGGTTGTTAATTTCTTTGTCAGACATCAACTTAGCTGAGTGTGAGGTATCCACAGGCCCCAACCACCATTCATATTTAATATAAACACAATTGGTTTTTGTATGTCCATTTAGAAATCGTTTTGCATTTCTAAGTATTTTTCTACAACCGTTAAGGTCTGAAAGTAAGATATCTGGAGCAATGAGCTCTTCCAGAATATGACCAGGTAAGCCTTTCCTAAAAAGCTCAACATCGTAACTACAATACCAGTCACGATAATTAAAAGCTTTAATAAGTCTTTCAGGTGTATCCAAAGATATCTTATTCAGGATTTTTAATGCAAAGCATACAGCATCTTTTAACAACTCGTGCACCTCAACATTGATAAATGAGAAAAACGAGCTTAATTCTTTCTCTAAGGAATTATACAACTTACCGTAAATATCCTGAGAAAAAAGATACTGCAATCTTTCTTTATTATAAGTGCAATTCGAAATTGAATAGACTTCTCCTCTTTCGATTTTGCACCCTTCCCTTAAAACTATAGGAAACCTCAAATGGTTAACAATGAAAGAATGATTCTTTCTTTGCTTCAAAGCATCTAATTGAAATTTCGTAATTTCCTCCAGATTTGCATCTTCAAAACCTGGAAAGGGAATATCACAGAAACAAGAACTATATGCTTTTGCTGATTCATACATAAACTCCAGTGAAACATCAGCATCAAAAGACATACCAGAGAACATGCCCTGCCCATTGTCTAAAAATGTAATGTTTTTAACCTGTATTTTTTTATGTTGAACAACCAAAAAGGCATTAATGATTTTTTCGATAATTTTCATGTGATCCTCTCTCAATAAAAAAGGGATCACTCCCATATGGGGTGTGATCCCCACATGGGTATAATTTAATTAAAAATCTGTAAGACCTAAATCTTTATTTCTACCACAAACTGTAGAAGATATAAGACGTTTTACTCGCTTTCGAGCACTTCGGCCTGACGTATCTTTCAAGTACATCGGTAATGACAATGATGAGATTTGATTACTTCGCTTATGATGGCAGACTATATAGCCCTGCCTCCACCCCGAACGCACAAACTCACGGATGCGGTTAATATATGCCGAAGCTTGAGATTTTGTACTTATCGATTCAGAACACTTTAAGTTCTGTTCGATAGAGTAAAGCTCAGCCGCCATTAATTTCACCTCATACAGGTCATCCCCATAACTTATAGTTTTCAACAGCTCTTCCTTTTCCCGAATGAAAAATACTTGCTGCATTCCAAGGATCAGGTCATAGGCCTCTCGAAAGAGGTCGATAAGCTTATTACGAACATAAATCATAAACTCCTCAAAGTGCTGAAGCCAGAAATAAGCCGCATTACTTATTTGTGAATTGTGAGAACAAACAAGCCCTTTAGCAAGCTCGACCTCTTCCTCCCGAAAAGTAAAGTTACTTTTCTTAAACCGACTTTGTTCAAAAATGCTTTGATGCATTTCTATCCATACAGAAACAAAACCGAGGGATTCAAATTCTTCGTTTAACAAATGTAAACTTTCGAAGATTTTCTGAATTTCGATCCCGATGTCATATGACAGTGGACATTCTTTTATAGAATAAACATAACCGGGTAGGAAGTGAGATAAATGCTCAGTTCGCAAATATAAACTGAATTTAAGTTCTGTCAGTGGTTGTTTCAAAGATAATTTAGATGATTCGCTTATATTTACTGGTTCAACACCATTTCTAATCAAAATAGCTTTTACCAGGTCCGTAGCTAACTTCATACAGCCTCCAGTCGTTATTGAGGCCTCCCTGATGCAGGTTGGCCATCAGGGAAAATATGTAAATCAATTAGCAACCAATCAGACCGTTGCCATTACATTGTCAATGTATCTGACAAGGGATGGGCGGTCGTCCTGTAAGGCAAAACGGCGAAGGTCATCAAGATTATACGCAGGAAGATAATCAGCGTAACCTCGAATACGAAGGTCCTCAACCACAACTTTTATATACTCAAATCGTCCAAGATTTCCTTTTAATGGGGGTTTTCCTGGACTAGACAGCATATCGTCTGCTTGCTCCCATGTGATTTCTTTAGCTTCACCACTATGTAGATCAAGATGGACATATATGAATGACTTATAATCTCCACGGCAACGAAGATAATATTTCGGATAGAAATATTTGTCACAACGCAACAAACACGTTCCTGAAGGACGAACTACGTACAACAGGTTTCTGTCATTTTCTAATATGCCATGTTTCAAAATCGTTATATCTATCTCATTATCATGCAGCAAATAGCATGACGATGGTTCATTGACGATGCGCGATTTTATAACAGCAGCAAATTTATTAAAAACTTCGTTAGTTTGAAAATTCATTAAAATGCTCTCCGATGTAAAACGACGAGCATCACCATAACGGTAATACTCCCGTTATGGGTTTTAATAGTTTATGGAATAACCATGTCATACAACCGACCATAGCCAGTAGTACCGCACATTTATTTAACTGAGCAAGCATCTCAGCCGTGAAAAGACCTTAAAGGCAGGTAATTATCACGAAGGAAAGCGGTTATCTTATCAATACAATTTAAAAAATAATATTGATAAGATAACCCCCCCCGCAAAATGCGGGGGAGTTATCGTTGTTACAGCTGATTAAGACATTCAGGAGCCCAGTGAATCGGGAATCCATCCTGCCCTGTTAACTGGAGAACATCGTTCCAGTCGATACCCTTTTTCCCATCAGGAATATCTTGTGCTGGTTCGAAGACTTCAATTGTCAGCTTTGATGCGGGATATCGTTTAGCCAAAAACTCAACCATGCGGCTTTGAAGTCGCTGAGCAGCTTCGATACCGGCACGAGTGCCTTGTGAGTTAGCAATATCCTTATCCGCCCAGATATAAAAGTTTATATATTTTACATCCGGCGGAGGCAGTAAAAAATCAGGAACAGTAACGTTTTCAAGGCACCATGCGGAGCTGGCTGCCCAGCATGGTGTTGAAGTCGCTTCTACAACAGAAAGCGCATTCTCGATCCCTTCAGCCACTCCCAGTGTCCAGGTCGAACTACCTGAATCATAGTGAGGGTCAAACAACTGAATTGAGCCACCTGTCATATCGGCAGGAGGCTTCATCATCAGCTTTGGATTTTCTACAGGTGCCTTATCACCGTTTTTGTCTACGTATGTTCTATGGATAGTCAGAGGCCGACCTCGGGTGTCACGATAGATTGCAATCATTCCCGGATAGATAATCGATTTCTGCTTATCTTTATCCCAATAGTAGATCCGGTTATTAAAGCCTAAATCCTTTGGTAAGTGACTCAGTAAGCGGGAGATCCCACGATTACGGAGGTACAAAGCAACAGGAGTATTAGGCTTTATTTCACCGGTATAGTGATACATCACATCAAGTTTTCGCATTCGCTTTGCCACTTCCTCTCGGTCAAGAGTTTCTGTGGCACGAACTGCTGATTTATAGCGTCGTTCATTTTCAATGTCGGCGTCAGTTAACGGAGCATGCAGATCCATCCCGAAAAAATCTGAGAGAATCTTTTTGCAAGTCTGCGTTTTACTTAATTCATAATATTTCGCCAGAACATCAATTCCGTCGCAAAACTCATTTACCGGAAAGTCATTATGGATCGCACATCCGGTATAAAGGTCTTTTTGTCGGAAACGAAACTTCGATTTCCCTGCGCCAGTAAACGGGCAAGGAACCTGGCTCGGGGCTTTTGCACAAGCGTCTTTGAAAGCAGGTATTCTTTCGAATATATACTTCCAGCCAGACACTTCAGCAATTCGAGCATGAACGAGTTTAATAAAGTGTTCAGATACTTCCTGTGGTTTACGACGAAGAGCCGGGGATGCATAAGTCATGATGATCTCTCTTATCTGGCATTGTGAGTTTCTCAATGCCTTCTGCGGTGCAGAAGACAGGGAGAAACCCACAACGCAGAATTTAAGAAAGAGGGCCCGGGGGCCCTCAACATTTATGCTTCAGTCGTGAAGCCATTATTCTCAAGACGCTGTATGTAGTTATCTACAAGTAACGCAGCCTGCTGGCTATTACCCTCCGCTATAGTGACTTCGCGGAAGATTCTTTCCTGAGGGCTATCATTGCTTATAACTTCACCAACACGTCCGAAAATACGGACTTTATGCATCGCACCGACTTTTTCATGTTCTACACGGTAAGTTTTTATCTGAGTCATATTTTGCTCCTTATTCCTTCATGGAGCAAAAAGACCCACCGGGGCCTTTTTGCCCCGATTGGGTAGAGTTTATTAAGAAAGTATTTGATGAACTAGCTTACTGACTTCAATAGACAATAAAGAAGTATCATCAACTGTTACGAAAGTGTCCGTTTCAAAACCAATTATTTCATCAGTCTTAATACCAACACCAACGATTTCTATTCCATTACATTTAGCCTTTTCCATAACTTCGACGATAGTAAATTCCGATTTATTCGGATAACCATCAGTTATAAGAAAAATTATTTTCCTATCGAATTGGCTGTCAAGTAACAGATCAACAGCTGCCATTAAAGCAGATCCCGTAGGGGTATAATAACCCTTACATCCAAGAGTGAATTTCGATAGAGATTCCTCAACGCTTTGATCAAACGTTTTGATAATCTCAAATTCACTTTCCTTGAAGGGAAAAACTATATTGGAGACATGCATTTTTGACAAACTTTCAGCGGCCATCGATAAAGCAAGATCTGACTTAATGGCATGAATATATCTTTCATCATTAGCCATTGACGCTGAAATATCACGAACTAATACGAGGCCAACATGCCCTCTATTTTTAGATTCGCTTTGAGCTCTGAAGACATCACGAACTCCCATTTGTGACAGAATTAATCGATTTCCATCGAAGGTAATTCCACGCTCATGAGTTTTGTTTCGGCCACGCATTTTAACCTGCTGTAAAACAGACAAGTCGCTACCGATTGAATGACTCAGAGACAAAGCCTCATTGTAAACATTCAAATCGATAAGGAGATCAGGGATATCCCATTCAGAAGCACCGAATTCGGCTTTCACGTCATCGGATACTTTTGATGCAATACCTTCAATCTCTTTAGCCAAAGCATCGTGATAATCTTCGCTATCCTCATCACTGCTAAGAAAGGCATCCAACAAATCTGCCAGTATCTCCCATTGAGCCGATGAAAAGTTACTTTCATCTTCAACGTTAGTCGAACTGGCTTCATCTGATTCACTCTCGGAAGGGTTAATCGCATCAGTATCGTCTTCAATAATGTTATCACCCGTGGGATTGCCACCGGTGGGTTCATTATTTCCCTCGTTATCTTCAGCAAGTTCTGAAGGCTCAGAACATCCCTCTTGAGCAAGATCAGCGTTATCGGAAGTATCTGCCTGACCTTCACTATCGTCCTCAGAATCATCCTCACGACTATCAGTCGACGTAAGCGATTTATCTTCTGATTCGGTATCGGTATCGGTCTCGGATTCATCATATGCCTCCTGCTCCTCCTGCTCTGTCTGCTGCTGTTGTTCCTTTGCCTCATCCCGCAGTCTCTCTAAAAGAGCCAGGGTCTTACGAGCAAGGGATTCACAGCCCTGAGTATTTTCACAACCAAGAGCATCATGAAAAATTTCCTCAACATCAGAAATTACTGGAGAAAGTATCTTTTGGGCATAGTCAAAAAACGGATCGAGGGTTTCTTTGTGACCTACCTGCTGAAGGACTTTTACTCGCAATGAGTTAAGCAGATACCACTCAATAAATAGGACAGGATTTTCCGGACGAGAAGATATATCAGGAGTCATCCTTCCGGCTTTAACCATCAGTGCGTAAGTGGCTGCAAGCCGCCGCTTTGCATCCGGATAATCGTTACCAACCTTCTCTTCCATCTGTACATCATCGAACAGATTTATAAGCCCGGTAAGACGTTTTGCCCTGCTATAAGCTTTACGTTTCTCAGCGAGGCTCTCAAACTCTGCATTCATTCCGTCATCGAAGCGTGTAAACCCTTCAGATGACATGAGAACACTATTAAAGGCGTCACTGTAAACCTCACTGACGGTATAGCGACCATGACCAGCTTCATGACAGGTAAAACCTTCAATCAGACTGACAAAGTCATCATCGCTATAATCGCCGTTTGGTAAAACACAAACTTTATTGACAGGATCAAAATACGGTCCTTTGGTATTGTCGTCTATTACAACTCTTACATCGCCTAAGCCGCTAATGACTTTTGCTATATTCTGTAAACGCTTAATATGGCGCGGCGATGATTTAAGATCTAATTTCATAGAATACCTCTTTATAAAAAGGGGTACTCACCCAGATGGTGAAGTACCCATCTGGGGTTTTTAATAAAGCAAACAGTTACCAGCCTTTGAGCTCGATATCAAAACCATTTTCAGCATTGTCTTCCTGTTGCGAAACTGATTTCTCAGGTTCAGCTACAGAATCAGTGTTTGAAAACGTGCTGTTTTTTATATCGTTCTCTACGACAGGTTCAACCTGAAACACATTTGTTGAATCTAAAATAGCTTCAATACCTGTGTTCTGTAGCGCGTTCGGTTCTGTTTGTGAGCTTTGATTAAATGATCTGGTAATAGATTCCAACCAGTCAGTAACCTTTTGCTCTCCTGAAATAATACGCTTTAACATTGAAGCATCACTCATGAAATAAAACCACTGCTGTAACACCGCAACGTCGCGAGGTTCAGAAATGGCACCTTTAGGTAAATTATTCATTATGTGTTTTATAGCTTCTGCAAGTACTGCCGCCTCTTTATGTATAAACATGAAGCTAATGATCTTATTTTGCATTTGCTTCAGTCGGTCAATAGTACTTGAGCGCAAATTATTATTTTTACTAATTTTTTCATAAACCCTCATTGCTTCTTCTGCCAGATCTGTTATCAATTGTTCCTGATAGTAGTCCTGGGTTTCATCACCTTCAACGCTAATAGGCGTAAAAGGAATAAAGTGAGCAATATTAAATCTAAAGGATTTTATGAAATCATCTTTAGTTAATTTCAACTGATCAATCAAAGAAGACATTCTTGGGCTTCTATTTTTTTCAGCCTCAATATGCATCTCATAATTGTCTACAACGTTTTGAATACCTGCCTGAAACTCTCGTTCAATCTCTTGGGCCCCTTCCAGAAACTCTTCCATACTGGAAACTGGTAAAATCCACATATTGCTATAGCGGATGCACAAGCGTGAGCAAAGGGTTGATATTCTGCTGGTAATCGTACTTTTGAAGCTAAGGGCTTTTATGTCAATCCAACGTACTTCGCTTTTAGATACGCTTTTTTGATCCGTAATATCATCTCCATCATAAGACAAATCGATTTTATCGGTTCGACGCGATCCTTGACAGCCACTTATTTCAATTTTTGTTATAACTGCACCTTCCAGTAAATCTGGATATGATTTTGCAAAATTCTCAGAGATTTGTTTTGCAGATACTTTGTTAAGCATTGAAGTATTTAAAGTCATGGGTTTCTCCAAAAAAAAGGGGAAACCCTCCCCAACGGGAAAGATTTCCCGATAGGGTTGATATTAAAGCTTCTCTGGTGCAATTAAAAGAATACCGGGAAACTCAGCGGCAACATCATCATTGCCCATTGCTCCCTGATACATATAACCTTTTAATTCCATTTCTTTAATTAGACCTTCCATATTTATTTTACCATCATGATAAAACAATAAAGAATAGTCGTTATTCAGTTGCATAAGTCCAGTAAAATTAGTTCCGTTTTTTGCTATAGCAATGGTAGCAGCACCATCCGTACTTAAAAACGCACTAAATTCAAGATGGGATAACTCTGAGATACAAATATCAGAGGTTTCATAACAAATCCCATCTAACTCGACTTTTTTGCTGTGAAATACTCCAGCGATTTATCCTTGTCTTCGCCAAGAGAAAGATCTATAGCTTGAAGAACAAGATCGACCACATGTAAAGGTAAAGCAGAAGCAAAAGCTATTTTGAAAGTGTCAAGAAGACTAAAGGTTTTTAACGTCATCGACGTGCCAACCCAAGCTACTAATTGACGAATATCCATCACACTGTCTTCTGTACCAGAGTCATTTACTGCAATCGCTACTCTTACGAACTTCTCAATGACCTGAAAAGGCAAAGAGCTATATCGTTTAGTAAGCACATTGGTTAAAGCAACTTTGTCGGGCTTCTCCATTTCAACTATCAAGAACCGCTTTATAAAAGCTGCATCTTGACGTTGAGAAGAAACGAACCGGCGAGCGCCTCCACTCATGTTTGTGTTTGCAGTACCAATAAATCGCGTGTAGCCATTAGCAGTTATAACCTCACCACCATTAGCACTGAGTGACCAGGGCTTACGTTCAATGGGCATGTGAAGTTTTGCTGCCGTATCAGGATCGATTTTGTCCACTTCATCCAGAAGAATGAGGTGACCATTACGAAATCCCGTTACCAAATCGCTGTGTACAAAACCTGTATTACCACCATTAAGACTGCGCTCACCTTCAAGCTCATCAACTCGAATATTGCTGTTGATCTGCTTAATTGTCAGCGGCCAATTCATCATGTGGCTAATGTACATTACCATTTCAGTCTTGCCAGAACCGGACTCACCTTTAAGACACACACTTAAATCTATATCCGGACTGATAAGCAGTTTAACCACTTGTTCAAGTATTCGGGGATTTGGTATGTAGTCTTTGTTCAGCGGAGCTCGATACGAGGTTTTAGTTTTGAAAACAGGCACAGCCATCTTTGGATCCATTTCTGGAATACCAAAAAGGTCCTTTGCTAGAACTAAAAGATACTCACCTTTATCCACATAATGTTTTAACTTTATAACATCCGGGGAAAGAAGAGCTTCTAATTTTTCATAAGCATCAGAAGATGTTTCATTTAACTTCATAGCGGCATTAGACATTTTTAACTCCGGTAAAATGCAAACACCGCCCTCTGGCAGATGTTTGCCAGTGGCATTTTATTTGAGATTCATTTGGCAAATAGTTGCCATCAGTTTCCTGATTTGAGGCACATTATAACCAAGATGATTTCCCACTATTTCAAAAGCTTCAGACATGATCCATTCAAAATGATTTTCGAATATTGGATTTATTTCTAACTTGCCAAAAGCGTTTCGTTTAGTTAACAGATCACATGAAACAAGCTCGTCAAACAACTCTAATGTGGATTTAAAAGCTTTTATGTAAACATCCATAATTTCCCTGTCAGTCCATTTAACAGCCAGTTTTTTTTCTGACATTAAATAATCCTGATCAAAGAAGATGTCCCAGCCCATATCGTCATTGCAATCATGCAAAATGATTTCATCATCATTCCTGCATTCAGCTAATTTCGTGTTTTCACTAATCGAACGATGCGAATGATAATAGAGCCATGATTTTAATTCCGCTCTAAATTCACATGCATCAAGTCCATGAGATAAACAAGTGTATTCAAATGATTTTGACATATACCACCGTGTTTCAGCTTCTAAAAGTGGATTCACTGTGATATTACCATTGTCATCTTTGAAGAATAACTTTCTCCTCAACACTAGTTCTTTAATGATTTCCAAAGACTCTTCCATAGCGGATAGAAAAACAACATACACATCCTCAGGGGTCCATTCTATTACCAGACCACCCAAATCTGGGTTATATTCTTCAACCGAATATAGATAATCTGTTTCTGCTGCAAAATTAATTGTATGCAAAATCTGATTTTTAAGTAATTTGGATTTTTCATAAAGGTGATTTTCACGCCTTTCAGAATCATAATTTATCTCAGAAATGTTACTTTCATCTGATTTAAAGTTTAATCCGGACGTGTATGCATCATTTAAATGCTCTTTGGGTGAATCAACTATTTGCGTTATTTCATCTTCATCTATATCGAATATAGAAAAAAAACTAAGTTGATTACTACTTATTGCAGTAGCCCTAAATTTTTGTTTCATGGGGACTCCAAAAGGAGAAATCCCATGAAGGGATTTCTCCCCTTTAGGGTGGGTTTAATGTCAGATCTGATTAAAGCTACTTTGTCCAAAACCTTTTAGAGGTTTAGGTATGTGAGCCAACTTACTTGTTGCTACCACTCTCATGTAGTCAAGAGGATGTTCTCTCCCTTCAATCATAATAGTATCGACAACAATATAACCGGAGACCATCAACTCATCACCCTGATTTATACCAGTGAAACAGGTTGAATACATTTCAGGCGACACCTTGATTTGAACTGAAAATTCTCTCTCAGTGATTTCACCATCAACTTCTGTCTTCATCCTATTTTTGAGCTTTATTAACAAACCTATACTCTGGTCAGTCATTTTTTTCTCCACAGCACTGATAACTATCCCGGACACTTTTACTTCATTGATATATTCAAGATATGACATTTTCCGCTCCTCGATTTGTTCAAAGAGAAGCCCCGTTAGGGTTCCCCCTTAACAGGATTAAATAAATTTATTAGTTACATACATGAACGTGCAGACTACCAAACAGGCAATTCCGGCAATATGTAACCAATTTCTTGTTGGTTTAGTTGGTGCAATCGCTAAAGAGTTCTCCAACTTCTCTGTTACAAGACGTCGATTCTCTGCTTTAGCCGCATCATCTAAATATTGAGTTTCACGCTTAGCGAGAGTCTCAATTTTCGATTTTATTGCATGGTCCCATCCTTTAGTTTCAAAAACGCTTAACTCACTAAAGGTGTGCGTCATGAGATCTTCTGGGAAACCCAGTTTTTTCATTAACGGACGAATGGTATCATACATTTTTTCTACATTTTCGTAGTGGGCCTTTACTGCGACATCAAAACGCTTACGTAAAGTTAATTTTTCACGTTTGCAAATGATGTCCGAAACCCAATTTATTAACTGCTCATTTTTGAGTTCACTGGCTTTTTCAAGTGAGTAATCCAGATTATCCACGTCAAGAAATGAATTTAATCCGTATTTTTCAAACTCCTCAACAAGATATTTATCCAGTTCAGTTAAGCTTTTAAAAAGTGGTACATCTGGGGAAGCTTTAAGAAGCTTATAAGCTCCTTCGAAATCAATTTTCTTGACCACGAGCTCCACAACATCCACATGATAATAGCTTGAATAAGCAGAAAGCTTTTCGGCCAACAAAGACACAGGCTTAAGAGACTTAAGTTCAATGATATTTGGGCCGTCCTCATTCAAAATAACAATCAGTTCATTATCACGTTCTGTATATTTCATCAGAACTTCTAAGAGCTGTTTGTTTAGCGCCTTATCCATCTCTGGAATAATTTCACTAAAGGTTTGATGAAGGGCTTTACTGCGAGCTTTATTTTTAGACATTTGGGGTCACCTATATATAGTAAGAAGGAAGAAACAAATTTTTGTTTCAACACGAAGGCAAAGCCTGTCATTCATCTCCCGTAAGCTATGAACCGCCTGATTTATACTATCTGGCATTAGAAGTACGCAACAAAAATAGCCCCAGGAGGAGCTAAATTAGTTACGGTTTGGTAAATTCAGATTGCCTTTTGCAGGCATGGGAAGTGCACCAGCGACAAAGGTGACATTTTGCCGGTGGTGTCTTACAGCTTGTTTAAGCTGGCCGCTTTTCACGGCTAAATCAACGCTTAACGCGAAAGTAACTTTAAGCAAAGTTACTCAAATTTGGGAGCTGATATTTAAGCTCATTGTTTTTATACTATAGCTTTAAGCATAAGTAAATGCCCATATCGAATTATTCTGTATAAAGTGGAGAAATTCGAATATTAGCTGCTTCTTTTATCTTTTCTTCACTGCATTCTCTTAAAAAGAAAGAAGGATCACCATACCACATTACAAAAAGTTGCTTTTCTGCACGCGTAAATCCAACATAAAGCAAACGTCTTTCTTCTTCTATTGCCTCCTCCCCAACTGATCTTTTACTTGGTATCTGATCCGCATTACAACTCATTATTATTACTTTATTCCACTCAAGACCCTTTGAACCATGCAAGGTTGATAGGACTACTTTCTCTGGGCTGTATTCCTCGTCCTTCTTCCTAGGGCCTAATGACATTGCAGCAGCACGATTTATCATATTCATCCAACCAGTCTTTTCTGCCCACTGTTTACAAGTGTCTAAAGCAATTTTTGTTAAGGTTGCTGTACCTTTATTACTCCTCATCTTGATTGACGACGATTCCATCCATTTCGTAAGGTTGGCGAAACGTTTTGCTATCTCAACTTTATCAGAACTTTCCTGGGTAAAGCGCACGAAGTTTGAATGTAATGTTTTTGTTTCGAGAGAACTGTCCTCCGGGATGGCAAGGTCGCCAAAAGTAACTTTTCTTCCTCTCATACTCAATGCCACTTCATCCAAAACTGATTCCTGTTCTCCAAACAATGCCAATACTCTCTTCATTAAGCGAGGATCATTTGATTGTCGGAAAAAGGCCATAAGGCTTAACACATCGCTTGTTTCTTTTTCATCCCAGAATGATTTACCTCCGTAACGAATTACTGGCTGTTCGATCAAACTTTCTAGCTCATCCAAGTGAGCATTATTGCGGCTTAGAATTGCCCATCCATGTGGATCCTGATTTATAAGGCTTAAAATACCCTGTATCTGTTCCTCCATATCTACATATGAACGAAAAGTGACCTTTCCCCCTCCCTTTTTTGCCGAGCGTAACTCTTTGGCATAACGGTAAACATTCTTTCCTATCAGTGCTCCGGCCACCTCTAAAATTTCAGGTTCACACCTAAAGCATGTGTTTAAGTAAAATATGTTAGGTCTGAAGTGTTTTTCAAACTGTTGAAATATTTTGACTCCTCCTGAGGATCTGAAGGAGTAGATGGCCTGATCATCGTCTCCAACTATACTCGTATAGACTCCAGCTCTTGTATGCAATGCTATCCATGAGAATTGTATAGAGTCAGTATCCTGAACTTCGTCTACTATCAAATGTGTCAAATCTAACGTGCGCATTTTTCCCGAATGCATTTGACCGACAACAAATTTTGAAAGAGCATTGAGGTCCGCCACATGGTCTTTCTGGCATAACGCCTGATAGGTATTAAACAAATGGATCTGTTGTCTGTTATGCCGAACTGAAATCACATCCGTATCCATTTCTCTGCCGATAGCATCAATAACGAATTCAGCTTCAGCAAACTTCATCGTTACACCGGATTCTTTCAAAGCCCGGTGAATGACAGATCTCTGTGCTGGCCCTATCAACATCTTTCCCGGCCAGCGAATCATGTCCAGTTGCTTCTTAACGAGTCCGTGAAAAGTATCCACCAGCACCCGGTCAAGATCCTTCTTGCTCAATCGCTTTTGTAACTTTGCTGCAAGTGCGTTTGTTGCAGCGCGAGTAAAGGTCACCATCCCGATTCTTGCATATGGATACTTTTTGAGAATCGATATAACCGCTTCTATCATGGTGAACGATTTGCCTGATCCAGGCGCTGCTATCACCATATTGTTTGCGCTAGCATTCTCGATAACAGGTCTTTGCTCTTCTGTTGGCTTACCCATTTCAACCTCATTACTTCGTTTTAATAATTATACATTTTTATAAAAGCGCTTTTCTTGTGTACTGCTGGTTCTACTGGAAATCACTTTTTTTCCTTTTTTATGCAATCAGGTTGTTTGTGAAACGCGTGACTATGGAATAATGGTTCCATCTCCAAAAGACATTACAAAAAGGGCTTTAAATGAAACTTTTACGTTTAGTATCTCTGGTCTCTTCTGTCGTCATTGGTTTTTCCCTATCGGGTTGTGCCGGTGACACCGGCACTACGCCAGGCACCGCTCTGAATGCGTACAGTCACGGCCAGTACTGGCATGCTAATGCAAATGATTCTGTCGCCAAGAATGCCTATTCGTTTGCTGGTTTCGACGTTAATTTTAAGGAGCAAGAGGTTACTCCTGGAGGGGATGCCGACAACTTTCTTTCTAAGTATCTCATCAATAGTTCGATGGGCTACGTAACAGGCGGTCTAAAAGGTTTTGGGATCATGAGCCTCAGCTCTTTGTACAGTTCTTCTGACGCCGAATACATCCAGGTCAATCAATACCTAGTGTTCGTCCCCAATCCAAAAAAATTGCCTTACAATGATGAAAGTTTGGTACGTGAGGGAGCTAAGTATGTTTTTGAGCATACAAAAGCAACTCAGGCCTCATTTGGATACAACCCTGAAAAACAGAAAGCAGCTCTGGCCACATGTAAAATTGATATGGCAGTCGTCAATAAATGGAGTACCTGTGATCTGCCCTCTAAGCCTGATGCTGATGTTTTCCCTACAGATTCAATGTACAGCTTTCAGGCGATTCGCCCCGCAACAGGAACCGAAATTCCTGAGCTAAACCTTCCCGCTGGTGATTACGCTGTAATTCGTTATGTGTTCATCCCATTTAAAGGAAACGAAACAAGCGCTGATTTTTCGGGTATCATTTTCCGTTCTGATAGCCCAAATACAACAACTCCAGGGGGTGTTGCAGCCTCCATCAACGGAAAAGATTATTACCTCTTTACCGGTGAATACGGTAAAAAAGGCTTCCCAGAAAAAACATTGAAAGCCAAGTAATTAAAAAAGGGGCCTAACGGCCCCTTCTTCAATATTTCGGCAACTGCTTGCCCGTAACCGGATCCAGCGTAGTTGAACCTACCTCACATATGGCCGGTCGAGGTAAATAGCTACAATCTACATTTTCCTCTTTTATAGCCTGAGCATTTTCTTGTCTGGCCTTTATCATATTTTCTTCACCGCCCATTGCTTCCTTGGTACGTTCTGATGGAAGTTGATAGTTCTCATTCTGGAATGGTAAGTTTTCCACAATTGATTCTTCGGAGAATTTTGAATATTGATCAGGAACTTCTCCTACCTGAACTGCATCATTAATCCACTCCGTCAGATCAATTTTATCGAAATCCAGTTGCTGTATTTGCTTTATTGATAGCCCCACGCAATTAGAGGCGACAGGGTCTATTCCTAATTGCGGATAAGCTTGTTGCATAATAACGCGTGACAACATGGAATTATAACAGCACATGTCTGTTGCTTTTTTAACGCATTTCTTTGTGAAACCAACATTCAGATATTTGACGCATCGTTCCGTATCTAATGTAAAACAGGATTTTTGATTCTTATGAATAGAAGCTTCCATCTCTTTCTGGTCGCATGCTACCAACATTTCTAAAAGCATTTTAGTGACCTGATAGGCTGTATAAATCCAACCGATCACGTTTAATGCAAGCATAAAGTTTTGAACCGCAGCCGAGAAGACAACCTCTCCTCCGGTAGTAGCAACGTTCTTAAAGACAAAGTCACGAACTGTATCTGGTAGCAATTCGTAGGCTTTCTTCATTGCCATCTGCTTAAGCTGACCTATACCGAAGCTGGACATTGTTTCCTGTGCCAACTGGCCAGCACCTCCTGCCCCTCCAGAAGTTGCGGAAGACCCAACTGCCCTGCTTAGATTACCAGCGACGTTTTCATATACGCTCGTTAAGGAGCTCGTGACGTTGTTCCACATTTGCCCTACTGTTTTACCAGCTGATGCAGTCCACTCTCCGACCGCATTAGACATAGAAGCCCATGTACCTGTATCACCGCCGGTCCATTTTATTAGCTGAGCATTAACTCTGGTCCAGTTTGTGTTTCTGATCATAGATCCGGCAAGCATGATACCTTCAAGTGCTCCTGCGGTTCCCTGTGGTGCTTCGCAGCAGTCCGTCTTTGCCAGGCCATTTACAAAGCCTACTGAACGACCACACCATTCAGGTTTTCCTTCAAAGACGGAACATGAATTGGCATCGTTAGGGTCTTCGCATTTGGCTTCGCCCTGCATGTACTGAACCATGTTTGAATAAGCCGCAACTTTTCCAAAATCGTTGTTCTCTTCCTTTGGCCCAGTTTCGCATGTTCCACCTGAACATGGGATCATGCCAACACAGGCATTTGTAGAAGATTCAACCTCCCGAACTACATCCTTCCCTCTGTCACAGGTGTATTTCTGTTCATACATGTAGCAACTGTTAGTGCCCTCATCGAACCAACCCTCTGCACATGTTTGTTTATCGAGTACACATGCTGCATCATTTTTATAAGCACTACATGCATCAGGCATACTCTTTATTTCTTCATAGTTGTAACAGAGGTCCTTTCCATTAGCGTCTTTCATAATTTTTCCACTAGCGTCATAAGAGCAAATTTTGTCTTTGGCCAATGGATCACAAAAGTAGCCTTCAAGGTTTGTCTTCCAGGTAAGAAATCCTTTATCACCTTCATACAGAGGCTTTGCCAATGAAAGCACGCTTTCCGGAAGCCGTTTTGTGCCAACATCCATATCTTTAAACCGATCGAAACGGCAGAATGTATTCGGAGCTTGTACAGCATCGTAACAACCAGCTGGTTCCTGGACGTGCTTATCTTCGAGCTTCATATTTTCAAAAGTCAGCTCAACCTCAAAATACCCTTCACCCTTCCCACCAACCCATACTCTGGATGCCATTGTCACTTCTCGATCAGGCTCCTCATACACCGATTTTCTGACCTTATCAGTCACATCGTAAACCTTGTCGAGTTTCCACGATTTTTTTAACTCCCAAGATCCCTTAGGAGCCGGATAGTCACTTTCTCGATATGCACCATCTATGTGAGCAAAAATCTGCGTGCCATCAAGTGTTACCCGCATGTGGTCATCCCACTCCGCGTTAACAATCTTTGCTGAGGCCAATTTTGCATCCGGATGGAATTTTAATGTCAGTTCGTTATCATATACCCCGTCACTCCAGTAGTTGTCATCACGGCGACCAAACCATATACGCACACAATTATCGCCGCACATCGACATGTCTCCGTTTCCGCCTGAAATGTAAACAGGGACTGAAAAATCACGGGTTATCGTGCAGCTGCTGAAGTTATCTTGCTTAGGCGAGTTACAGTAGAACTCTTTGTAATCAGGATAGTGTGTGGTTACTGTTTTTTTAGAGGTCTCAACATTACAGTTCTGAAGCCAGTTTCCAGTACCAGCAACAGCATTTGTTATCTCATTTCTCCCCGCAGTAAACATGGGATCGTTAGGCTTTATAGATGATGCCGGGTTGTCCTTGTTAGCATTTACGAGGGTGCGGTAGGCAACGCCATCATAACTTTGAGCATCAAATAACTGGCTTTTCCGATTCTTTATATCGTTTACAAAGCCATCCTCATCCCCATAACGATCTGCGGCATTGAACTTAATATCGCTGTGCTTTTGCTCTGAGCTGAAAATCTC
This sequence comes from Enterobacter cloacae complex sp. IR5450, assembly GCF_049238665.1. Taxonomy (NCBI): domain Bacteria; kingdom Pseudomonadati; phylum Pseudomonadota; class Gammaproteobacteria; order Enterobacterales; family Enterobacteriaceae; genus Enterobacter; species Enterobacter cloacae complex sp. IR5450. The sequence continues at coordinate 74,412 of NZ_JBMKIC010000012.1, read as the reverse complement.
TCCGGTATTTGTTTTGGTTCCAGGAGTAGTATTGGGATTACTGCTTATACCAATGTTGCCATTAGCATCCCGAGAGAGCAGCTTTGCCCCTTCCTTGGTATAGTTTGAATTGATTGTCCCTCCAGACATACTCGGCAGTTGTACGGCGCTACCAATGGACTTTCCATCGGATGCGGCATTTTTCATGACACTTTCATTTGAGTTCCCTGCCCCATACTTTCCGAGATTAAGATTAGCGGATTCGGCTTTACCCACGTATTTCTCGGTGATCTTCCCACTGACATTCTCGCCTGAATCCGCATTCTTGTACTTCTCAACAATGTCCTGAGCACTGGTTGTCGCATTGCGATTTGCGTTAGGATTAGCAAGATTAAAGTTACTTTCGAGCTGGTCAAATATAGCGTCTGCCGCATAAATACGAGGAGTCATTACCATATTTATGAGAGAGATATAAAAAGCCCAACTCATAGTATTGGCAATCATTGATGCAATAATAGTTGAAGCTATCGTTTTTCTAAGTTTCATTATTTTTACCCTTAGAAATCAAGCGCCTGGTATATATCTGACGCAACAGTCATTGTAACGCCACAACATATAGACATAATTATCATTGCCTATTTTTTTGCGCCCACCTTTAAGGGTTGACCAGTCATGTACCGAATCACCAAGACGATGACAGCAATCCGGCCCTTTCGCCTCAGGAGTTGGGAAAAGCATTGAAAGCCGATACTGGGAACGAGGTGTAAAGTATTCCCACGTTTTCTCACACATTGCGTCTGCTCCCATCGTTCGCATCAGCATTCCCTGGCGATGTAGTTTAGTCAGAAGACGCTGGGTTATCAGTGAACTCGTCCTTACAGCGTCATCATTTGCGTAAATGTGGCCGGTTAATGGATAAAGGTTGCCATCGCATCCGGCACAAAAGTATGCAGCGAGATTATCCTTTCCTGCTGTTACTGCTACACAGTCAGCAGCGCACACCATTGAGGCAATTGGGTTTGCAAAAACTACTGCCTCTGGATTCAGGACGAGTGTAAGCAGATCACTTTCCCACATAGGGTCCACTTCGCTTATATAGGTCAGGCTGGCATCTATATAGGGTTCAGCAGTGCACTCGCCAATAATCAGTAATTTGAGCATTGTCATGATTGGGAACTCCCAAAGATGAACATCGTAAAATCCGGCTTCAGTTGCTGTCATTGGCTGATTTGTGTTGCTTTTACCAATATCAAACTGCGATTTTTGAAGCATCGTGCCTTCAAGAAAGGGGCTGCACCAGGGGCTCTTTACAACTTCTACAATCTTCACCGGCTGAAAGAAGCTCAATTGCCAACCTATTTCCGGTACGCCGTTCTGATCTGTGCAGTAGCAACCCGGACGTGAAGGAGCAGCGCCTTCTGGAGCTGCCCCTATGCCCATTATCCTCATGGGAAAAATGCAGCTCCAACAGATATTCTTAATCAAGCCCTGCCACACTCCAGCTGACTGACACATAGCCCCAGGGACTCCAGCATCTGCTGCCATAGCCATACCCGGTATAGAAAGCGAAAGCATAACTGCTACAATGAACTCTAAAAGTAACTTTTTGAATTTTTTCACCATCATGCTCACTTGGATGTAATAAATGTTGCAACACTTTCGATATAGTCGACGGCTTTGGTAAAATAACTTCTCATCTGGTCCGGATAATTTAGCGTCAGCCATGTTGCAAAGAGAGCGCCTATAATAAATCCGAGTTTCATCTTATTTTTCCTCTGAAAGATTTGGGGCTCCGATACCACGGACTTCTGCCTCGCTAAACAGGGTGATCCGGAATTTATCTTGGTCAGTAGTTATAAGCGCAGGTGTGTTTTTAATCTGAAAGCGTGAGATGATCTGTTCGTTAACTTTAAACACCTTACCGTTAAATTTTTCACGTAAATCATTTAGGTGATCCCATCCATTATCTTTTTGGATACGGGTAAACATTGGCATTACTTTTCCACTACCCAGACGTTGTCGATACTGCTGCTCAGCCCATACCAGCTGGCCCGGATTGAGTGGATCGAAAATTATCATCGTCAGGTTTTGAGGAAATCTCGAAAGTGGATTAATCAACTCACCGGCGGAAGCTATTACACGGCCCTGCTTATCTTTTACGTCCTGAGTGACCCTCACTGTAGGGTCAATTAAAAATTCTTTGTGTTCCTGGGCAGGAGGGAGGTCGACCATCCATTGATTTTTCCATGTGTCAGAAACGGCCCTTTTTTTTGCACCTTCCCAGTCATATTTTTGTGCACGTTCTTCCAGTTCTTTAATGATGCTCTTTTCTTCAACGGGATAAGTGGTACCAGCAACCGGGAAAATATCCTGATCGGGTTTTTTAGCAAGTTCTCGCTGAAAAAACTCAACGTTGAAGGAGCCTACCATTTTTGCAAAACGAGCTTGCTCCCTAGAAATAATTGTCGGTACTTGAGTTACTTGATACTGACTGAAGCTATCAGGATCAATTGTAATCAAAGGAGATTCAAATTTTCCTTTGACAATCATTTGGTTTATTGCTGCCTGTGTCTCTGGTAGCCGAGTAGTTCCTTTCTTTAGACCATTGAAAACTACACGAGCTTTATGCTCTGAGGCCGTACGTAGAAGGTCTTCCAGTACATAATCCGGCAAGCTAAATGAAGCAAAGATCGTTATTCCATTTTCAGTTGATAGTGCTTCTTCACGTGTGCTATCCATTTTTCTTTCGAAGTCAGCAGCTGTGATGCCCGAGGAACCAAACAATTTTTCGATATTTTTAGATTGTCCTCGCATGACTTCCGGCTTATTTTCCACAGCTTTCAGAGCCGCTTCATTAAGGCTGGCGTTTTCTTGAATTTCATCACGTCTTCTAATTATATCGTTGACAGCTTCAGAGTTATTACTTTGGGCCCTGATAGCCTGGGTATGGTCTATAACTGCTTGAACACTATCCGCATTCATACCGGGGACGTAACCACGGTTTATTTGCTTGCTCAGGTCCTGGTTTTTTTGGAGTGCTTCAGCTTGCGCTATGTACTTCTGCACATCTGGTGATTTTAGCGTAGCATCAAGGCTAAGAGCCCCATCTGGCTGCTGTGCACCTTTAGCCTGTGCCCCAAGCCCTTTTGCTTGCTGAGCGATTAGGTCAGCATCATGTTGATACTCAGTGCTTGCATTTGTATTACTTAAAACTGCACATAACGCAAGTCCAGGAAGTATTGGTAAATATTTTTTATTTACATTAAAAGATCGCATATGTTTTCCCAATTACTGAATTCAGCTTTACTGTTCCCCAAAAACGGGAATCCCATGAGTGATCGGTTTGCCCAATTAGGAAAACTTCGCCTTCAGGAATTATCAATTCTTTTTCAATCAAAATGGACGGAATATTGTATTTCTTCGAAATACGACGTGCATTAGCTTCAAAAAATTTGTCCCCGTTATAAACCCCATCCATTGTTACTTTAAGTTTGTCACCGCCCACACCGGCAACAATTTTTATGACTCGTTCATTTTCTGGGATAAAACGTACCGATTTCGGCATGTTAAATGCTATGAGTTCACCAGTTTTAATACTTTTATCCGAATGATCAATCATATAAAAATCAGCAGGCAGGCACCCATTCAATAAACCGTATCCAAATGTATAACGGGTGAAAAAGACACACATAACGAGAATCAGCAATAAAATATTAAGGGGGACATACCAATCCAGTATAAGCAGCCCTCTCTTTTTAGGTATGTAGTCGCTCATATTTTTCTCACTGGCACTGAAGAATATTTTTACTAGGCAGATGCACCTCTATCCAAGTAATTATTATCCATGTTTTTCAACGCTCGGAAGTCTGCAAACCAACCTAATATTCACCTATAAGAATGTTAATTCCTCAGCATGTATACGCAGCTTTGTTAGCGGCCATGAAAGATGCCTTTGGAGCAAAGTTACTTTCCGACATTAATTTTTCAAAGGTCCAATTATTGGGTATAAAAAAGCCGGGACATAATGTCCCGGCTTTATATTTAAAAATTAACTACTCACTGCTTGGTATTGATACAGTGTTTTCAGACTTACTTGCCTCTTCAGCCGGTCCGAAAACTGTCACGTGCTGTGTTGCAAAGTCTCCACTATCATCATAAGCAATTACTTTTATGTCCTGCTTACCACGGTTAAGGTTTTTAGAAAGTGTAGCCGTACTACCGAAAACGTTCCTTAATTCGCCGTTGATGAACCATTCATATCTAACCATTTTTCCATCAGTATCATCACATTTATTGGTAAAGCTCCAGCTTAGGTTGGTTTCCGTGTAGCTCAATGTACAATTAGGCACTGCGTTTTTAACGACATCAAACTCAACAGATGCTGAACCTCTCTGTCCAAGTTTACTAACAACATCAATTGTAATCTCGTATTTCTTTTCTTTTAAACCCGAGATCAGTTGAGCCCAATAATTTTTGCCGCTGGGTATTACTTCACCGTTCACCTTGTATGTGACCGTATCTATCGAGTCCGCCGAATGAGATAGCTTGATGTTTGACCTTAAGGTTACATCGAGTGGAGCTCTCATATATTTGTTAGAGAACTTGGGTGTCATCTCAACGTTCATTGGCGTTTGTTCATCGACAACAAAGGTATTTTCGATACGCTGTTCATTGTTTCGGTTATCTTTGAAAACAACCATCAATGTATATTTGCCAGGATTTTCAATTGTAAATTCTTTGGTGTCACCTTCATCTTTAGTGATTACCAGATTCTCTTTGTCGTAGATCCATTCACGGGAATAAGTAACACCAGGATAGTCTCCATCCTTAATACCGCTCAACGCAACGCGTAGGGTGGTCGGTGCCATGTCGTATTTAAGTTTGGAGCTTATTTTCATCTCGGGAAATTTATAAACCCACGATTTGACAGAAACTCTACGGGTAGAAACCGTATTCTCCTTATTGTCCGCTAACCATGCACTGTATTCAAAAGCAGCATATCCCTGTTTATCCAACATTTGCTCAGTAAGGGTAACAGACAGTGAAGAGCCCTTAAATGTCTGGCCATCCGGTGTTTTCCATTCTTCAACTACGTTATTACCATTCTGGTACTTACTGTTAGGGTTCGTGAACTTACCTTCCAAAGTAACTTTTTGACCAACCTCTACCTTTGAAACCCCCGTTACCGAGACAGAAAGGCGCTTGGGTTTTGCGGCTGCCAACCGAGCAGACGTTTCCTTCCATGAAGACTCCTCTGCCAGTTCATCGGAATCAAGGTAACGCATCCGGGCATAAATCGTAGACGGTAGGGTATCAGCTGAAGCCACAGTGTAAGTTGTATCTCCCTGCACCCAGTTGACTTTATCCTCTGACCAGAGAACCTCAGCGGTGCCTGCTGGTATAGGTTCATCGTTATCAAGCAGGGTTACAGGTATATCTGAGCCCTGAAGAATGTCTGTAACATCTATACTGAGCTTAGGCTGCTTGTAGGTAACTACCGTTAAGGCATCTGTGTAGGAAATCTTGGATGTGAATTTATTAGTCATTTTTGCCCTATAAAGCCACTTTCCTACTTCTGTCTTTTTGATACTTACACTTCTCTTTCCGGTCATGTCGGAAAGCATGGTCCAGGTTTGACCATTATCAGAGGACTGCTGCCATTCGGTGGGGGCGAGTGCATCAGAGTTAGCCGTACTGGCAGATTTGAAGCTTACCAGAGTACTAAGTGGGATCCTTCCGATAATAAGGCTTTTCGACAGGTTACCCTCCAGTTCCTCACCTTTATAGATTCGAATGCCTACAGCACTGGTCTCACGTTTCATTTCAAAATCAGAGAATGGCGATCTGACCTTAGCCACACCAACCAGACGCATATTACCCAGATCCATATTTTCAATTTTAATCTTGGTTTCGACAATGCCCGCATCATTGACCGGCAATGCTTCAGTCAGCGCAGTTCTTTCGTATGTAGTTTTATAACGGCCTGTTTCTGGATCTTTGCCGTATACACTTTTTTGAGAGTATATCGTGACGTCCCATTCTCCCATTGTTTTACGGTCAAATGCACTTTTACGTGTGGAGTTGTTATAACGCCCCACTGTTACCTTTAAGGGCACTTCAAGAGATGTGGCTGTTTTTTTGTCATCCACTTCCATCGATGCTCGAATATTGAAATCAGGCACCGTATATACGTTGAGGGTGTCTGTAGTTCTTAATTCTGGATCCTTTGAGTATTCTACAGCTATGTCAAAGACGTTCTTTGTCCACAATGGTGCAGCAGCAACCTTGACCCTTTGTACAAAGGTCGTTGCATCGTTGTTTGAGGAACGATTTTTAAATGACGTTTTGACAGCCTCAGAGCCGTTTTGAGAGACGATCATCGTAACGTCAGCTGGTACCACCTTCGCTAATATTCGAGCGGCCTCCCCCCCGGTCGTATAAGCCAGAGCAGTGTTCGGATTGATGCCTGCTATGACTTTATTCTTTTTGTAAGAGATGATCGGGTTGTATGGTAATTGTGTGGTCAGAGTACGGCGATTCCTTGCGGAAACCGCTTTAGAGCCCTTCCCGTTAATCATATAGACTTGATAGTCGAGCAGATTCTCACCTGTTTTATTAAAGAATCCAGTTAGACCCGGGGTACGTCCTTTAAAATAGAACTCCAACCCATCAGGGACATTGTTCCACTGAGGGTAGCATGCTGTAACATCTGATTTTTCCCCATACCAGGCGAGGTAAGCATTCGCATTTTCCTCTGTGGTAAACAGAGTGCATTTATCACCAGCTGTTTGACTAAGCAGGTCCGTATACTGACGTACGCGCGAGTAAAGAGTTACGTTTTTTTCCAGATTCTTAAGAGTGAATCCAGTAGGTTGATAAGTGAACACGGTACTGAAATTTACGTTTTTTCCATAAAGGTTTTCAGCCACCACAGTAATCTCGTGATCCGAATTAACTGCTAAATCGTCTCCAACCGGCAGGTAGTAAATACCTTTATAATTTGTAGGTGTTAACGAAACTACTTTGTTGTCTATTGTTACTGATTTTATGTCAGCAACCCCAGCCTGCCCCTGGAAAGCTGCAACGATAATCTCGTTCAGGAAGTATACGGGTGCTCGTTTAGTTAATACCTGCCCATCTTTGAGAACCATAAGCGTTGGGTTATCAGACAGCATCAGTTTGCTTTCAGGCTCAGTGTACGTAGAAGAGTTTTTGCTCGTATTTTCTACTGTAAAAGTCGCTGCGTAGGACCCGTTTATAAGATCCGTTAAGTCAAAGATATAGAGGTACTCATCACCGACTTTTTGAGGTCCACTTACCGGCTGTAAAGTTCTACGTAAAGGGGTTGCCCAGGACTGTTTGAAATCAATCTCAGTGCCATCATCTAAAGTCACTTTAGTCGTCGGCTTAAACACGCCATCCGGAGTCATAGTGAGCGACATAGCTGTTGGGAGCCACCATTCACCTTCTGTTTCTTGCTGGGGTACCTTAACGGCCACAGCAACGGTTTTGGCTCCGGTATAGATGTCCTGGCCACCTACTTTGATTGTTTTAGCCTCATCGGTAAAATTCCAAAGTGTATGGTCTACTACAGGAGGCCGATAATCCCAGTTAACAACAAGCTTTTTGGATTCAGGAGGTGCGAAATAATTATTCTTAGAGTTTGCTGTAATTGTGATATCACGTGAACCCAAAAGTTCATCTGTATCACTGGCCTTAATGCTTCCAACTTCAATGGTACAGGAAGTTCCGCCAATAGGTACTTCACAGGCGGAGCCTGAACCTATTGAGATGTATTGAATATAATTGCGGGGTTCAACAGAAACAGCGATATCTTTGATCGCTTCATCCTTTAAATACGATTTGAAAGAAAAGCCGTCATAGACTAATCCGTTCAGGGATGATTTAAGACCGGTGATAGTTGGTTTTACCGGTGCCACACTTTTGATTGAATATTCACCTTTTACTATTTCAACTTTTTTCCGTTCAGAACCAGAGAAGTAAGAAATCTTGTAAGGTAGTTTTAAATCACCGGTGGTGTTGGGAACGCCTGAAAGAGTGAAGCCGTTAGAAGTTAATCCCAAGGTATTGGGTAACCACTCGAAAAAACAAACGAGGTTATCAACAGAGGAAGTCGCTCGATCATCAACCGTTACATTACAGGCTGTGCCTGCACCTGAGGCAGTGATAGTGTTAGAATTAACGTATGCAACAAAGTCGCCCGGCCCCGGGTCAAAGGATACGGCTGGCAAATCAGCCTGTAGCTTTCCTGAAATCATAATCGCTTCAGCATAGACCGCTTTAATCGGAGCAATTAAAGAAAACAACAGGGCTAAACCTAAACCTGATTTTCTCATGACGAATACCTGTTTTTCTGAGCAAAATTAAACTCACTTTACGATGAAAAACAGAAATATCCGTTCGTATAACATTTAAAAAAACCTGTATTTTTCCGTATATTCCGTATGTTAATGCGCTATTTTGAATTCTTGGCTTCAGATAAGCGAAGCGCGGTAATTATAGACTCGGAGCTTACCCAGGGCGTTTTTTGAGCAAGATATCCAAGTATGTAGAGGCCAATTTTAACGCAATCCATTTGTGAGACGGGGACCATGTGCATGAAGGGTTTTAAGCCATCTTTATCGACTGGAACTATCCCTGCGGATAACAACAAACCGCCCCTCTCGTTTGGGGTAACGCTTATATTTTTGTATACGACGTGGCCATGATGTGAGGTTTTCCTCTTATCAATCTTTAAAGTATGCATGATTCTAAGAAATACAGATGCCATCTGCATAACTTCATTCGTCGACAATTTTAGAAGTACAGAACGGTTTGAGCCCCAGTCATAATCTTTTTTTGCGTTCCTTGGAGCGACGTGCAATGTAAGATAATAATTATCAATCTCATTTGAAAAAGGTGAAGGTTTTGATGAGCTAACATCTTCATTGTTCATCTCAATGACAAGGGCTGCATCCTGACCAAATGCTTTAACATTATGGTTTTTAAGAGCGAAGTCTGAAGTTGCCATATAAAAAGTCACTTTTGATAAAACCACATACCGCCTAATGATTCATCATCGGCAAGATGCTTGAAATTTGATAGTGTAAATCCTGTTTTGGTTTCAGAAATCACCAGGCTGTAAGATGCCGTATGTACAAGGCGAGAATTGTTTAGATCAAGATCATCACAAAAACCAGGGCTTTTGACGGGGTCAGCCTTTTCAACAAAAGTTACTTTTGAAGCGATGCCGTTGATCACGATTTTCTCGTTATCAGCAATTTTAATGTTTAAAGAAGGCGAGCTTTTATCACATGGCAGGAAGAGTGATGTCTTTTTAAATGTGTTTCCAGTGAAGTCCAAAAGGTCAGGTTTAACCGGAACATTGTTTAGGATTTTATAAACTCCAGCAAATGCACATAACACAACAAAACCAGATAAAACATATCTAATCTTAGACTTCATCCCCCAGTTCCTCTCCTAAAAGTTTTAACGCGCTTACGCACATAAGCCTCAACTGATACAGTAAGTTATCAGCGGTTATTCCACCAACGAAGGTAACTGTACGTCGTATTGATGCTCCGCCAGGCTCGCACTGGATATGGCCAATACCAGAATCACGGAGGAAGTCATTTTCTGCACTTACAAGGTCTGACTCTACAGGTGGAATGATAACTTCAATGAGTATTGTATCAACTGGGGCCCACTCCCAATCGAACTTAAGAGAGGAAATTGGGGATATAGAAACAAGAAGCTCATCAATATTAAAAATTACGGGTTTTATTCCCATAACCTCAGACTGAATGAAGTGGCTTTCTACCATAACTACCGGAAACTCTGAAATAGTCAGAACTCCGATTAACTGGTCTCGGCGTAAACCATGTATTAGTGAGTTGCGAGATAGCATTCGATCAGCCTTTATTATAATAATCAATCATTTGGGACAAGGACAAAAGGGATTACAGAAACGAAGATTCTACATGAACATCGTTGTCAGTGACCTTAGGTCCATCGGGTATAAGGGTATCAAAAAATCCTTACATAACCATTAAACCACAAAGACTTTTTACGTAAAATAATAATTAAGTACCAGATTTATTAAGATAATTCTTAGGTTTTTTACAAATTTAGGAAAAATCCGCACTTCCTGTAACAGCATCCAAATTAACCTAAAATACCGTTTCATTAACAGTAATTTTACAGATTCAGCTGAAGCCTGAGTTTATTATAACAAAAAAAAGGCCAGCAAGTATGCTGGCTTTCCTGGTAAGACAAGTTGAACTCAGAAGTCGATTGTACTGTCTCTCACCTATCTTGCGGCTTTGTTGAATAAATCGAACTTTTGCTGAGTTGAAGGATCAGATCACGCATCTTCCCGACAACGCAGACCGTTCCGTGGCAAAGCAAAAGTTCAAAATCACCAACTGGCCCACCTACAATAAAGCCCTCATCAACCGTGGCTCCATAACTTTCTGGCTGGATGATGAAGCTATTCAGGCCTGGTATGAGTCAGCAACACCTTCTTCACGAGGCAGACCTCAGCGCTATTCTGACCTTGCCATCACGACTGTGCTGGTCATTAAACGCGTATTCAGGCTGACCCTGCGCGCTGCGCAGGGCTTTATTGATTCCATTTTTTCTCTGATGAACGTTCCGCTACGCTGCCCGGATTACATCTGTGTCAGCAGGCGGGCAAAGTCGGTTAATGTCAGTTTCAAAACGCCCACCCGGGGTGAAATCGCACACCTGGTAATTGATTCCACCGGGCTGAAGGTCTTCGGTGAAGGCGAGTGGAAAGTCAAAAAGCATGGCCAGGAACGCCGTCGTATATGGCGAAAGTTGCATCTGGCAGTTGACAGCAACACACATGAAATCATCTGTGCAGACCTGTCGCTGAACAACGTTACGGACTCAGAGGCCTTCCCCGGGTTAATCCGGCAAACCCACCGGAAAATCAGGTCAGCCGCCGCCGATGGCGCTTACGATACCCGGCTATGTCACGATGAACTGCGGCGTAAGAAAATCAGCGCGCTTATCCCTCCCCGAAAAGGTGCGGGTTACTGGCCCGGTGAATATGCAGACCGTAACCGTGCAGTGGCTAATCAGCGAATGACCGGGAGTAATGCGCGGTGGAAATGGACAACAGATTACAATCGTCGCTCGATAGCGGAAACGGCGATGTACCGGGTAAAACAGCTGTTCGGGGGTTCACTGACGCTGCGTGAATACGATGGTCAGGTTGCGGAGGCTATGGCCCTGGTACGAGCGCTGAACAAAATGACGAAAGCAGGTATGCCTGAAAGCGTGCGTATTGCCTGAAAACACAACCCGCTACGGGGGAGACTTACCCGAAATCTGATTTATTCAACAAAGCCCTATCTTGCCAAAGTCGCTAGTCGCTTGTTTGCCTTAGCTTTAGATTTTATGCTTATGGAGGCGGTTTGATTTTCATCCGATACTTTTTCTAGCACTGGCACCACAGAGGAAATGGACTTTTCTTTTGAAATTTTGGATGCACCTGAAGAAAGTGGGCTTTCAGATGGTATAGAGGTATCGCTTCCCTCATTTTCAATCTTCACACCAAAGCAGGCATGTTCCTTTTGTACAAGGAAGGTTTCTTTTACAGAAACAGAATCCTGCTTTGAATTATCTAATTGTAGAGGTGTTAAATACTCCTTAAACTTTTGATCTAAGACATTCTCTAGCAATACATTAATAGGAGGCTTAGGTTCAGTATCTATAGTATTTCCATCATTCAGAAACCTATTAAGATCTGCAAGTGTTAATCTTTCGTTTAAACCATTTATAAAATTTGCCAAGTCAGGAAATAAATTATTTAATACCAACCCGGTACTAATAGCCGACCTAATTAAATCCAGTTGGTCACCCCTATGACAAAGTTCTGTTTTTTTCAAGAAACTATAAACATAGGGTGCTTTTCTTTCGGATATCCAGAAAGACCGGATCTGAATCCGGTCGTTATCTGCCTTATTTGAGATAGGGTATTTAGCCATGTTCTAGCTCATTATTCTGAATAAATAGTATCAGCAATTGCCAAAGATAATGCGAACTGCGGATTGTCTACCATGATAACTTTAGCCGTTTCAAAATGTTTACGAATAGCTGTTTCGATGAGATATGAACCTCCCCCAACAAGGAAAACATTATGAGGCCTCTCTTCGACTTGTGTAACCGCTCTGATTACTTTACTTTGCAACTTCTGTACCGCAGAGTTTACCGCATCAAAAACACCGTCACGCTTGTCCTCTGCAACCTTCAAAGCTGATTTATCATGACGATTATCAACAAGATGATGAATGTAAGCATTACTCGTATTCAGTTTCTCAGATTCAAGATACCTGCTGATCTCATCGTAAACAATAGAACAACCAATACGGTCAAAACCTTTTACTTTCGAAATCTGTTCTAATTGCCCAGTAATACTTGCAACATCAAGAGTAGTACCACCAAGATCAATTACCAAACTTGATTCAAATGAAGCAATATCCTCAATTTCATCTGCCCGGGTCACAGCTGGTAAAGATTCAGGGAAAACAGTCACAGACAAAACGTTAAAAGAATAGCGTTTACCGTCAAGATAACGCTCTACTGGTTTCATCAGATTATCTTTTTTTCTCTGAATATTTTCAATATTCGTTTCCCCTAAAGCAGTATAGAACTGGCTAAGTGGTAAAGTAACAAAGAGGTGAACATCCTGAGGAACTAAACCAGAAGCATGAAGTGCATGGTGAACATTTAACCGGCTAATTTCATCGTATTGGTGAGATACATCAGTCGATTCCAGTGAGTTACTAGATTCGCTGTGATGCGAAAACCTTTCCAGCCCATCAATAAGATAGTTAAAAGGATTGAGACCCTCATGGCGAACACGGAAATCTGGAACAAAACTATTTTGTGTAAGCAAGGGAACTAATTCGTTTCTTTCATTAAGACAAACCAGTTTTGCAGCTTTACTTCCATCATCGACAACGATTTTTAAAGCTTCAGTGATATCCTGCACTGATGGTGAAACAGGACTTTCAGATTTTAATAGTTCAGCCATAAAAACTCTCTTTTATTAATAGGACCATATTAGATATTAACTTTATACATTAATGGTGACCTATTATCAACATTAACACTATTAAAAAAATACGTAAGTCTATGTTATTTCAGCATCCTTCCATTTTAAATACCTTACCGTTAAATTTCCTGTATTCATGTATTAACCATGTTTATAAAGGAGCCAATTATAATCAGAAAGTTACTTTGCATCCTAAGTATGAACTGTTTGAGAGCCAGGACTGGGGCCTTTACCTGTAAGTAACAAAGGTCCTTAGGCTTAGAATCCAAAATGACGCCTTTTTGTAAAAAAATCATAGTTCGAAATACCGTATCATCGATGTAAACATACGTAGAGGAATTTATGGCAGCTGAGCACGTCCAAACTATAGACCTTACAAACTTCTCCGGAAGGATTTTCTTTCTGGCAGATCCTCATGGACATTACTCTGCGCTGTGCAACTTGATCCAATCAGTTACAAAGCCAGAAGAAGAGATAGTAATTTTCTCTACTGGAAATTTGTTTGACTATGGGCCGGAACCCATAGAATTGATGAAGGCGATAAACAGTGGCTTTTTCGATGGACGTTTTGTGAGGCATTTCTCAGCTGCCGGAGCCGGAGAAGAAATGTTAAAAAAATTGTTACCATTAAACAAAGACCGGAGAACATTTTACCCCAGCACATACCTCAATGAGAGATGGTGTGTAATGGGCGGAAAGTGGCATAAAGCTGTGAATCGTTACTATTTAGAGGAAGAGGTAAAAAAACTTCTTAATACCCAGCTTGGTACGATGATGCAGATTTTACTAAAAGGCGATATAAAAATTGGGGTTTGCCCTTCTGATTACGCCCCTATCCGCACATCATTCACTGATACTTATAATGCGCTTCAAGCATTCAACTATGCCAATGTGAATATTTTTCAGAGCCAGTTTCTATTCGGTATGGACCATGCCGTAATACCAATGATGATAAATGACGTCAACCTTATGGTCCTAGGTAGGAATCCTGTAAACAGCATTCGAAAAGCCCATGGTCGTACTCAAAACAATCTTCCAGTACTGATCGGTAATTGTTTGCATATAAATACTGGATCACTCTATATGTCAAAATTAGAAGACCAGGTAATAGTTGCTCCGGGTATACCGCAAACTGACTCACCAGCACTTACATTAGTAGAAATAATCATGAAGAACAATCCAGTTTTATTGTGTCATCAGCTAATACAAACAACAAACAAGTTTTATTCACTTAAAACCTATCCTTTAGAACTCGATTCGATTGAAAACAACATTGAGGTAACAAGATGAAGATAAATTGGAAGATTATCTCAATTTCAACATTACTTTTGCATCTTCACGCAGCAGCTGCACCACATCAAGAGAAAGAGCATAGAAAAGATGCTTTTTCTTCTGCCGCACAGAAAAGTGATTCACTTATATCTGCTAAAGCGGAGCTTATAAACGGAAGGTGGTTTATAAATGGTAAATATAGGCCTGTTCTAAAGACCAGCATGACCAAAACCAATTTCTTAGAAATCATGAATGTTTCAAATAAAGAATCACTTTTTATTGTGATACCAAAACTTGAGTATAATATCATTGCCAAAAATAAAATCTTACTAAATGAAAAAATTGCATTAAGCGAAGGCACATCCGGAAAAAGCATTGTTTGGGTCGAGCCAAAATCAAGTCTAACTATATCGTTTATAAATGACCTTGCTAATACGCCCCTTCAGGCTATCGTTTCGATCACAAGAAACAACAAAGATATAATTGCCATCTTTGGACCGGATCAGGGTAAAGGGTTTACTCTTCCCGGAAATACGTCTAATGATCAAGTGTCCGTTCCTGACTATTCTGACCTAAATATAAAAAAACTTAACATACCTCAAAGTGTTGGTAATCCAGTAACCATCAATCCTAAAGAGAAGAATTACCTCTTAGTTGGACAAGGAAAATATGAAATCTTATCTCTTCCTAAATATCAACATTTAGTATTTTCTGAACCCGTTTATATTGAGAAAAGAAAAAATATCCTCGGTGGTTATGGTTATTGGACGAAAGAAACAATTCTCTACCCCGGTGAATCATTATCTTTTATAACGAGCGCCAAAAACAATCTAAGGAAGCGGGATGATTAAAGTTATCACACTTTTATTGTTTGCATTACTGACTGGTTGTCAGTCAGTAGAAAGTAAAATCGAAGAACTCCCGACAGTTGGTTTTGACCCTATTCTATACAATAAAAGTGAGGCCTTTACTGACGGAAAAGTTACTTTACGTGTCGAAAGTTCAGGAACTGATGTTTGGCTTGTCGCCAAGAATGGAACCAGAAGTTTTATTGAGCTTTCAGGCCTAACGCTAGGTGGTAGTCGTTGTGCTTACAATGCCCGTAGTAAGCAACTTTTGCCCCCAGGCAGCGTAAGCACATTCGTAGTTCCTACGGTTGGAATGCTTGGACTTTGCTTCAACAATGAAGATCAACTTATGTTTATTAACCGTGCTTTTAGCAGAATCTCTCCCAAAGCAAAAGGAAAAGATTCGCTTTCGCTTTTATTTTCTGTTAGTTACGATTTTCCCGGAAAAGCGGACCTAATTACTAACCACGATTTTCAAGAGTTATATCTTTTATTTTTGAATGAGGATAATCTATGAAACAAACATTAATTGTTATTTTAATATGTTTTTGTCACACGGCTTTAGCATATCCATACCGTATCTATACTGTCCCGGAAGGGGCATTAGTAAAAAACATACTAACTAATGAATATCTAGGAAAAACCCCTGTGGTTGTGGACGTGAGCAATACCGAAGCTGGTTCTACTTTTGGGATTTCATTATTTAGACATGAAAATGTTGCTATAAAGATTTTTACAGTAATGCCTTCAGCAGAAAATAATTTTGCTGTTTCTGGACCTGACGTTGCAACTATGTCATTGCCGGGAAAAGCACCTTTAAACGTAGTAAATGATGGGAATGGCGCTTCTGTTCATATAGAACTAAGACCTTATATGTCTGAACCTGCGCACACCCCATATTAATATAACAAGAAATTAAAAATATAAATCATATGAACTGCATCATAAAGATGCAGTTCAATATTTATTCTGATACTTTTAATTTTTCTTTTATGAACTCCTCTAGTTCCTTAATAAAACCCGCATTTATCCTATTGAATTCAAAGCGAATTTTTCTACCAGTATTGTTTTTACTGATTCTTGCATACTTATCTTTGTTATCAAAAGTAATAAGATCACTTGTTTCCCATTTTGTGGAATAAGTTTTTTCACAAACACTTTCCACAGATTGTGTGATTTTTTCCATTACAACTTTTTGAGCAACCTGGAGATCTCCAATGTCTAAATCTTTTGTTTCCTCTTTAACATTATCTATTACTTCATCTAAAGGAAATAGATTTTTTTGCACATATTTCTGTAAACGAGACAAGCGACTATAATAGGAGTTCGGGATTCCTTCATAATCCGGGAATAAAGAGATCAATGTTTCGTCAATACGGGCCGCCTGGATTCTTTTGGCTACCGATACATGACTAATCCCAAGATATGCTGCGAGTTCTTCATTAGTAGAAAATCCTTTTTCTTCCATTTTTTTGATAAATTGAAACCCAACTTCTCTATATGAAAATTTTCGAGATGTTTGTGCTGCGGATATAATTGAATTTATATCATCTTCGGTTAGTTCATCCGGAAGAACCCACAGGGGGAGATCCTTTTCTGCCTTTATACAGCAGAAACGTCTGCGACTTCCTTCTATTAATAAATAAACCCCATCTCTTTTTACAGCGATCCCTTCGGTATCGACCCCTCTTTCTTCAATCTGCTTAAGAATATCTCTAACAGAATAATCTGTAAGGGCTTCTTGATTTCGTGGGTTCGCTGGATGGACTAAGGTCTCCTTCTCCACTCTCTGGGCTGGAACAATCACATGTTCCGCTTCAAGTCTCCGGCCCTTATGAAGAGTGAATAACTTTTTTATGCGAGGTGCTGTTTTCAAACCCGCAAGACCTGAACGGTGACCGACTTCTGTCCGCTTTGGTGCGTTTAAATATCGAGATTTATCATTCCCGATATGTTGCTCATCGCTCATGCGTTAACTCCTTGCTTAGCTGAAAAACTTTTTATTTCATTTATAAATTGCTGATATACCTGTAATACAGATTCTTCTGCGACATCAAGCTGCTTTGCGGAACAAAGTTCCTCTGATTTTTTGATATCAAGCACTGTACGCCCTTTGGAAGCAGCTGCCTTAAATGCTTCAGAATTTTTTATGTTAGCGGACATCAAAAGGTCCTGAACAGTTCTGATTAATTTATCCAAAACTATTCTTTCATATGGACTTTTGTCATCTACATTGACAGCAAGAACTTTGAACCATTTTAAATTGTCGCCCTTACTTGGTGATTGTTTAAACCTTTCACTTATTGTAAGCATGAAGTCTGTAGTAGAGGCGTAATCATATTCACGTGGTGACACTGCGACAAGAATCCCATCGGCCGCTTCGTCAGCAGCCCAGATCAAAGGTGAATCTTCAGGTGGAGTGTCTATAATAATCAAATCATAGTTCTGCTTCAGTACCGGTAAGATAACTTCCTTGAAACGTAGTAACAAAGACGTACGTTCTTCTCTAGAACATTGCCAGTATTTATCTTTAAAACGAGCATCTGTCGGAAAAGCCGTTATTACGTCCAAGTTTGGCAGATGCGTTGAAAAAGGCATATTAGTGATGATTTCTTCTTCAGAGAATCCTGAATCTAAATATTTTTTATACTCAGAATTTTCTTCATAAATTCCAAGGATTGCATCAATTGCTGTAAGGAAGACATCATCTTCTGAGACACTTTGAATCATGCTGCTTCCAATCGAACCTTGTGGGTCCCATTCGATCATTAATACACGTGCATTGAGTTGTAGATCTAAAGCAGCTGCTACTGCTAAAGCTACAGATGTAGTGCTTTTCCCTGTACCGCCTTTATGATTCTGAGTAACAATAGCTCTGCTAAAGTAATGATCGCGGTACTTGGGATAACCCAGGGCATCCATTATTTTTTGAACATCCCAGCGGGTGTAAAGATGATTTTTGTTTTGATAAATAGGTGCACCAACAAGTTCTTTTTCTTCTAAGTCCGAAAGTATTTTATTGAACGTTACTCGTGACTTCCCAAAAAAATCAGAGAGATTTTTTTTATTCAAACAGTGGTTATAGATCAGTCTATCAACACCATCAACACTATCATCAGAAACAGATACTCTTGATGAAGCCATCAGAGATTCCTTTAGAGAAATCTGCTCGCTTTTCATGCGCTGACCAACGAGGGCGATCTTTTCAAGTAAATTCATGGTTATGACCTTTTTGCACTGAAAACCGACTTTTACGCATATATGTAAACTTTACGTATAATGCGTCCATTTCCTTGTTATGCGTACAATTCTATCCTTAGTTTCAATCTTAAGCTAATGTTTGTTTACTTTTTTATGATTTTTTGTGAGCTTAACTTGCAGATGTGAGCTCAGACTCTCTAGTCCATACCTAATGCACAACCTGTTTAAACCACGATTCTTGTCTCCTTCTCTACGCTTTGAAGTTAAGAGCTCCATTAATGAATCTTCACGCCTACCCTATTTCTTGCTTAGACCCTAAAATCTATCTCACCGGTGTGCTGATATACGTTTCCTAACTGTGAACCGTTGTCGTCAGTCCAGTCTAAAGATATGAGGTGTTAATCTCTTGAGGAGGCACACTACGAATTATGGGAGCAGAGTTAGCAACCTCACCCCGAAATGAAACCCAACTTAAGGAGGCAACCCCAGTGTGGAGATTAAGGGGGTTAAATCTGCCAGCGGCTGACAGTGTCCCAGCTGCTGCTCAGTCACACCACGCCCTGATTTAATCCCCTGCCCGGTATTGTAATGACCGAAAAAAACCCGTGCACTGGTGTCGGCAGACCGGCATGCATGAATATGACGTTAATCTGTATCAGCAGGCACTTTTCGCATAATGGGAGCAAGTGATAGCAACGCCGCCCAGAACGGAATGCCAACATCAGGACTGAACCCAAGTTTGGCGATTAAGGGGGTTAAATTTGCAAGCGGATGACAGTGCCCCCAGCTGCTGCTCAGTCACACCACGCTTGATTAAATCTCTCGCCAGGTCTTGTTTTGACCGAAAATAGCCCAAGCACTGATGTCGGCAGACTGGCATATAGGAATATGACGTTAATCTGTATCAGCAGGTACATTTCGCATTATGTGAGCAAGTGATAGCAACCCAGCCCGGAACTGAAGGCCAGCATGAGGACAGAACCCCAGTTTGGCGATTAAGGGGGTTAAATCTCACAGCGGCTGACAGTGCCTTCAGATGCTGCTCAGGCATACTACTCTCCCTGATATAATCTCCCATATGTTCTTGAGATCGTCGGAAATCGCCCATGCACCGGTGTCGGCAGACCGGTATGCAGTAATGTGAATTTAATCTGCATCATCAAGCACATTTCGTATTATGGAAGTAAGTGTTAGTAAACCAAAGCCCGCCCAGAACGGAAGGTCAACATCAGAACAGAATCCCAGTTTGGCGATTAAGGGTGTTAAATCTGCAAGCTGCTGACAGTGCCCCAGTTGCTGCTCAGTCACACCACGCCCTGATAGAATCTCCTGCCCGGAAATGTGATGACCGAAAAAAGCCCGTGCACTGGTGTCGGCAGACCGGCACGCAGGAATATGACGTTAATCTGTATCAGGAGGCACATTTCGCATTATGGGAGCAAGCGATAGCAACCCAAGCCCAGAACTGAAGGCCAGCATCAGGACAGAACCCCAGTATGGCGATTAAGGGGGTTAAATCCGCCAGTGGCAATAAGATCCCGAGCGGTGTTTAAGAAATATTTCCCGAAGGACAATCTTCCGCTCGTACGATGAATATAGTGTTCAACCCGGGAGAGGGATCACTTAACCTGCTTAGCCTAAATCTTACGTCATTCTCTAAACGGAGTTTAAGCTTAATGGTCCTGAGAAAGTTAAAAGGACTACCCATAATGACGGTTTGAGATGGCGAATAAGGGTTTTTTCTGCCAGCGGCTGACATTGCCCCAGCTTCTGCTCAGTCACACCACGCCTGATTAAATCTTCCGCCAGGTCTTGTTATGACCGAAAATTGTCCGTGCACTAGAGTCGTAAGACCTGCATACAGGAATGAGGCGTAAATCTTTATCAGGTGGCAAGGTTCGCATCATGGGAGCAAGGGTCTTGAACTGGAGGTTAACATCATAAAATCCCAGATTGGCGATTAAGGGTGTTAAATCTGACAGCGACTGAAAGTGCCTTCAGATGCTGCTCAGGTATATTACACCCTGAAAAAATCAAGCATCTGTGCTTGCGAATATCGGAAAAGGCCATGCACCGGTGTCGGCAGACCGGCATGGGCAATGAGACGTTAATCTGTATCAGCTGGCGCATTTCGTATCATGGGAACAAGTGTTAGCAACCCTCTCCAGGACGGAAGGACACTATCAGGACTGATCCCAGTTTGGCGATTAAGGGGGTTAAATCTGCCAGCGGCTGACAGTGCCTTCTGATGCTGCTCAGACATACTATGCACAGATATAATCACCCGTCCGTCCTTGTGATTATCGGAAAAGGCCATGCACCGGAGTCGGCAGACCGGTATGCAGTGATGTGACTTTAATCTTTATCAGCAGGCGCATTTCGTATTAAGGGAGCAAGTGTTAGCAACCCTGCCCAGGACGGAAGGACACTATCAGGACTGAACGCCAGTTTGGCGATTAAGGGGGTTAAATCTGCCAGTGGCTGACAGTGCCTTCTGATGCTGCTCAGACATACTATGCACAGATATAATCACCCGTCCGTCCTTGTGATTATCGGAAAAGGCCATGCACCGGAGTCGGCAAACCGGTATGCAGTGATGTGACTTTAATCTTTATCAGCAGGCGCATTTCGTATTAAGGGAGCCAGTGTTAGCAACCCTGCCCAGGACGGAAGGACACTATCAGGACTGAACGCCAGTTTGGCGATTAAGGGGGTTAAATCTGCAAGCGGATGACAGTGCCCCAGCTGCTGCTCAGTCACACCACGTCCTGATAAAATCTCCTGCCCGGTAATGTGATGACCGAAAAAAGCCCGTGCACTGGTGTCGGCAGACCGGCACGCAGGAATATGACGTTAATCTGTATCAGCAGGTACATCTCGCATTAGGGAGCAAGTGATAGCAACCCCGCCCAGAACTGAAGGCCAGCATGAGGACAGAACCCCAGTTTGGCGATTAAGGGGGTTAAATCCGGCAGCGTGAGTAAGTGCCCGTGCTGTGTTAAAGAAATATTCCCTAAGGACAATCTTCCGCTCGGCCTTTTGTATAAAGTTGTCACCCCGGGAGCGGGGATCACTTTACCTGCTTAGCCTAAATCTTACGTCAATCGCTATCCGGAATTTTAGCTTAATGGTCCTGAGTAAGTTAAAAGGGCTACCCATAATGACGTCCCCAGATGGTGATAAAGGAGTTAATTCCGCCTTCGGCTTACAGTGCCGCAGCTGCTGCTCAGCAACACCACGCCCTGATTAAATCTCCCGCCTGTCCTTGTGATGACCAAAAATAGTCCGTGCACTGGCGTCGTAAGACCGGCATACAGGAATGAGGCGTTAATCTTTATTAGGTGGCAGGATTCGCATCATGGGAGCAAGGGCCCTAGAACTGTAGACTAACATTAGAAAATCACAGTTTGGCGATAAAGGGGGTTAAATAAGTTAAAAGTCTTCGGTGAGCAAATTGGATAAATTTTCAGAAACCAAACCGTTAATAATAAACTTTTAGAAGAATGATTAAAGGATATTAAGTTTTGTATGCAAAATGACACCAGTGATCTGTTTTCACTAATAATGCCGCGCTACTTTGATTACCTTTGGTAAACAAAAATGTAATTTACGTGATTTTCATCTTATAATGTCAGTATTGAAGTTATAAATTTTGTTTACTTAATGCGTACACAACCTAACTGCGATTTGTATTTATGTCACTGTTTTTACACCACATTAATTATAAAACCAAAATTTGCAGCACAGTGATGAACTCATTAAGTCACAACCTCATTTGTTTACTTAAGGCATACAATAAAAAACCAGATTCTTATGAGACATCTGGTTTAATTATTTTTGCTTGAAGATATTTACTCTACGCGGCCAAACCCGCTGCTACTTCTTGAGCATAGAGAATTTCTATTGCCTCGCCATAGCTACAATTCTCGCGGCTTTGAATTTCCCATAATTTACTCCTGTCAGCACTATCCGTAGTAAAACAAAGCTCCATTTTCCGGTCTACGTATAACCGACAGATCTCTTGGAAGTTTTCGAACCTGACTAACATCTCTGAAAACACCTTTTTGACTGTACGAATATTTTTCATACGTTCATATTCTGCATCTGAAGTAGAAAAATATTTATTAGCCTTCATTGCTTCAATGCTTTCTTTTTCTTGTTTCATGATTATCTTCCAAGGCGAGTTAGCAGTCAGGGCCCGGCCAACAGAAGAAGTAAAATAATCTTCAAACGACTGTGTGATACAGATGCCAGCGCAGTTTGTTTTCCTGAACCTACGCCATGCCGCTTCGAGGAAGGAAGAGAAGAATTGGTTTGATTGATTTCCGGCACCTGATGAATTATCAGGACGAATGTACTCCCATGCTTCATCAAGGATGAACAAGCGACGACGCCCATCTTTTTTGATGAACATTGCATGCTGAGCAGCCTGAATGATAGACATTAATACAACTGTCTGAAGGTGGGGGGTGCCTTTTAGCTCCTCCAGTTCCAAAACAATAAATCTGCTGTCGAAGTTGATTGGAGGCAACGTATCGGTAAACCGGTGCCCATAAATTCCACCTTCGCACCATGCTCCGAGTTGCTCCCCAATATCCTTTATACGTTTGTCTTCATGCTTCTTGCAACGCAGAGCAAAGCCGGTTATTGAACCGGTCCGACCTGATTTTCTGGATTCTTGGTACTCTTCTGCAATAAGCTGAAGCATCACTGATTGTTGATAATCATCGATAAGGCCTTTCTCTGAAGCCATAATTTTTAGCTGATTCAAAACCATTATGGTCTGAGCAACTTTGTCTTTTTCTGCATCGTTTGAAGTTGATTCACCGGTAAATTCAGGTGCTTCGTTAAATACATCGTCGTTAACAGTGATGTCAGTTAGGAAGGCAAAGGGATTTAGGGTGAAGTCAGGGGTTTTACCGAAATCAATAAATTGACTGTTTGTATATTGTTCCGCAATCCCCTGGTAAGAACGGCCCACGTCCACAACAAATACTTGAGCACCGTCAGGATCATCATCTGGGTATTCGTTTTCTAAAAAATGCTTAAATGTTGAGCGATAATGAACGAGGTTATTAGATCGCGGTCCAGCTCCAAGATAGTTATTGATTAGATATGCTGTCCAGAATGACTTCCCTGCACCTGACGTTGCACCAATAACCATGTTATAGCTTGCAGAAGTCTTGAAAATATCAAGTCCCATGAGTTGACCTTCACGAGAAACTAAACTCAGTACTGGTCTATCTGTATTACCTTTCCAGGGCCCAAAGATCGGTGTCATATGAGCCGCTCCGGTGTTGCTCACTACTTCGGAACGGTCAAGGTCGAAAATTGTCTTTGGGTCATTGCACATTGGCAGACATGACATAAATGACGGGAAAACGATAAAGGAATCATCTGCTACTTTGACCCGGCTTTCGAGGTAAAAGGATTTGAGATCGTTAGCTGCTGTCTGCACAGAATTGGCATTACTACCCATAACAGTGAAAGTAAGATACCCTCTTAAAAGCTTTGCGCCATCCTCAAGCTCGCGAGTTACGGCCATGTAGTCATTATCCATATCCCGCAGGCGAGGGCAGAATGTGACAACTGAAGGTATACTTGCCTGTTTATTAGTGATTGCTTTGTAGCGGACGTTTTCTTTTGACAACTTGAGCGGATCGGCAAACTGAACAGTCTGAGTGATCATAAATGGGCTGAAAATTGTCTTACGTCCATGCATCCAGTTAACTACTAACTCATACATACAACCGAAATTGACGTATTCAGGAAACTTTACAACGGAAAGTTGTTTGAAGTAACGATGCTCAGATTCGTCGTCACTTTGTGTGACTGATGAGAAATGATTTTCTGTGACTGTATACTTACGGCCGGGAACGTTAACTTGTTCATTAAGCCTTTTCATAGTGTTAACGTCTATGAAACCTTCAGCCCACCGGGAGTTCTTTCCGGGGTTTACGACCTTATCTATACAATAGAGCCAGTTTTCTGCATCGACCTTAAACGGATGCAATCCAATCGTAATTAACTTACTTACAAGTTCAGAGTAAAGTGAATCGATACGCGAATGTTCCAGCTCGGTAGGAAGGGCAGACTGTAAAGGAATCGATAGCGAGATCCATACCTGAAAATCCCTCAACATAAGGTTATCATGATCAGGTTTTAAAGGCTTATGCATACTTCTGTCGTAGTAGTCCAACTGATAACCATTAAGCAGATCTGCTTTAAGCTTATCGTTCCCAGTCATACGCCCACCTCGCACAGCTGACCAAGCACTAAGCTGTAAAGTCAGGTCTGGCAATGCAGTCAGAGATATTTGACAGACAGTATCTGTAGGGAAATCCATTTTGAACATTTCAGCAAGAACATCTTGCTGATTATCAAAAACTCCAGGGGATGGATTACAGATAAACATAAACCCTAATCTGTTGCCATCAATCAAAAAATAGTGAGTCCCTGCTAATTGATCGTAAACAGGGATAAACCCACCTAATTGATGGCGATTTAAACCGCTATTGTAATTATTGATAGCTTCCATATTTGACCTTACAGTTGTCTAACAATGCCGTTCGAAGAGACAGCTTTAGTTGCTTTTTGTTGCTGCTGCATATTTTCCCGGGCCGCATCCTGTACTTCTAAAGGAACTATGCGAGCTGGGTTTGAGGTCGAATTCTTGCCAGCAATCCATGTTTGCGGTTTTACGTTGACATAAACGTAGCCGGGAAGATTAAGCGCATCGTTATCATCGGTATAAGGTGCAAAAGTAATTCTCATTACTTTCCCCTGTTGCAGAACAGCAAGTGGTTCAGGAGCCACTACAGCTTGTTTATAACCTTGCGAACGGTATTGCTGGATCTGCCCAGGGTTGAGAGTCGGGTTAACGGGCTGGCCATTGTAAAGAGAGTACATATCCTTACCAGGGCTGATATCAGAATTAGGTGCAACGTAGCGTGGGGCATTTCCAGCAGAAACCGGATAGCTTGTTTGTTTAACGACTTCCGCAGCCGGATGAACGAAAGGGTTACCAGTTGAAGAGGCAGTGCTATAACTGCTAGTCATCCTTACGTTTGAATTAACCGGTACACCAGAAATAGGCCGTGGTCCAATGGATGAAGTAGGGGCACCCATTTTTAAAGTTTTATCGTACATGACAGGTAACTGACCAACTGGCTTAATTTCGGTTTTTGAATAAGCCACAGGCTGATTTTTAAGGGTAGTAGACTGTGGATATTTGACTTCCCCTGGAGGGCTAATTTCAGTTGGATAACGGCTGTCATTGACAGCCGATTTCTCCTTTCCCGATTCCGACTCTTCCCCCGCCAGTGCAGACAGATCATCTCGATTATTAGTTAACTCCATAACTTCGCGAGGACCTTTACAGATAACGCCCTTTTCAATGCCTGGACATTCGGATTCGGAACTACCGATGGAGCACCCCGTAAGATATGAGGATGTACCTACAACCAGAGCACTGAGTACCAATCTTTTGATGTTCATAAACTAGCCTTAATTTGTCTCAAATGGATTTTTTAAGAGAGGTTCAACGCTTTGGTTCAACCAGTAGTCGAAATCTTTTGGAATGCCATTACCAGCCAAACCATCCTGTCTGACAACTGAAGGTACACCCTGCAATTTATAAATTCCTGCGAGCATCAATGACGCTACCAAAGGTTCCGCCGGACATTCTTCTGCTTCTTTTTGAGAGAGCAATCTTTTTTCAATGTCGGATTTGCTTCCCATTAGCCAACGAAGAATATCGAGGTTGTTTATTTTTCCTTTTTCTTTACTACACCAGAGCCTTCTAAGCTCTTCTTTTGGCTCACCGGGTGAGGGAACTAAAACAATATCTATCCGATACTTGTCCCGATCTGCATAGAATTTCTTAACAAGTTCCATGCAACCGTCACAATCAAGTGTTATGAAAATGGCTGCTTGTCTTTTAAGCTTTGAATTTCCCAGAGGAATGGACGCTACAGTTTCCAGAGGGAAGGGGGCCTCATCAAGACTAATAAAATAGGAATTCCTGATTTCTTCTACAGTCAGAACAGGTTTACGTTTAATTACATCAACAAGGCTTCCCCCAGTAAGGGAGTATCGGCCATCGGTCGTTACTGCCATTAGCTGCGAACGTTCGTCCTGAAAGAGGTATAGCCCACCAGAAGGAATGTATATGGCATCCTTAGGTTTATATCCTTTCATTTTTGATAACACACCCGAGATCTGACTGGGTGAAACGCCACCTTCCTTTGCCTTTGCCATTAACGCAGCAGCATCACTATTAGTTAGGACCTGCTCTGAAGCATAAGTGACCGTATTCGCCATAATGGCGAAAGCCGCCATTAAAGGGAAAAGTAACTTTTTCACTATTGGGTGCCCTCTACTTCTTTGCATTATAAGAACTTGATTGTACCGCTTCAGAGCTATCTTCAAGTTCCATATAAGTGACGATTTCAACACTATCCGGTACAGTAACGGCAAGCGTTGCATCAATAATTAAATAGCCACGGTCACGGTAGATCTTCATTAATGTTCTGAAATATTCTTCGAATTGAGATCTATCATTGTCAGCAGTACGGCCTCCGTGATGCTTGAAAAATTCCTTACGTAATTCAGGCATGTCAAGCACTGCAATCTTGTACGAAGGCTGGGATTGTTTATTGAAGTAATCGTAAACATTCATAAAGCCTTTATAACCATAAATAATGACCAATACGGCAAAGGCGAAGAAAAATAAATACTTCAATATTTTTTCAATATCAATTTCGAAGGTAATTTTTTTTGTTGTCCTTTCTCGCACCATTTTTTTAGTGATTTCAGGTCCAGCTGATTCAGGCGATTCTTTTTTTTCTAAACTATCCATTTAAACCTCAGCGACTGGTCAGATTCGTTGGAATTGTAGTTCCGGTCTGAACGACAAATGTAATAGCTCGGCCAGGGCTAATTTCTACGATTGGCCACTGTTGTTCTGCAATTGCGGTGTAGTAATCGACGAGTCGATTAAGACCACCTTGAGCTGCACCAGCCCCGGCTAATGCCCCAAGTGCACCAAAATTAGGGGACTGATACTGAGCCTGTGAATTAGGGTCGATGTTAAGTGAAGATACCTTACTGGGACTTAAGCTACCGGCAAGTGAAGAAAGTCCACCGGCAAATGCAGCTCCTGCAATTGCGTTACCATTTCGGCTGATAAGCGTGCCTCGGATCCCATTTTTTCCGTCATTTTCACTTACAGCATATGCTTCCAGTTTTACGTCAAAAGCTTTCCCTTTTGAATTAACACAAGAGATAGAAGTGGCACGTATGTAAGCACGCTGTGACGCCAGATCACCAACAGCTGAACCCAGAAGGTTACAGTCACGCAAATCCATGGTGAAATTATTGGGCATGATGACATCTTTTTTAATACGCATCGTTACTGGCATTGGTTCTGATTTGGAAGAAAGGCTTGTAGGCGCTTCAAGCCCGGTAATCAGAACACCAGTGATAATAGATGTTGCCGGAAGAAACATTTCATCTTTTCGGGCAGCATGCCGCGCTTTGCTATCAACTGGCGCAGTACCATCACCTCGTACAGTCCGAGTTGGCGCTTTATCTCCTGCAATGACCTCTCTGCCTTCCTTGATTCTGTTTTCAGACACGGGCATAACCTGAATGACACCATCGGTACCATTAGTCTTAATGGAACTTTGTGTGATTGTTCTCATTGGGCTATTACGCGTAGGTGTGATAGAAGCGTAATTAGGGTTTACGCCATTAATCGGCGCATTAGCATTAAGCTGATAAGGAGCTGCCGGTGCCTGCTCATTAATCGTTTTACGCGAACTACCAGCATCCAAGTTACGATTGCCGTTTCGATTTGTCTGCATATCATTAATTTGCTGAGACAGCTGCTGAAGTTGAGAAGTTAAACTTGCAACTTGGGCTTTAGTTTCCTGTTGGGCTTTTTCTGCTTTTTCGCGGTCCTCTTTCGCCGCATTTTGGTCAAGTCGGTTTTGCTTAACCATTTCTTTATATACTTTCTGGCTTTCTTCATTACTCAATTTGTTCATTTGCGAATCATCTAACAACAAATTGGTCTGCATGTCTTTTTTCTGTGTTTTCTTTTCTTTCTTAACTGGTGTGGAAAAAATAGACTGGCTAATAATATAAACAATCACTACCAGCAGAGCGCCAATAACAGAAAGTCTGACGGTCTTATTTTCCCAGGCCTTTTTAATGTCCATGATTAGCTCCACTTGTAGGTTTCTGGAATCGTTTAATTTTTAGATTTCGTTCGCTGTCAGACATCTGAGGAACGATATAGGGTTCACCTGCTCTGGCCCAGTTTTCACGAACAGATGGATGATTCATTTCAGCTTTATCTATCTGGCTCGTTCTAGATATTTCATGTTTGTAATTAGGTTCCAAAACGTTACTTTTGTGATAGTCAAAAGCATTCTCCTCATTAATATTGCCCTCTCCTACAAATTTATCAATAAGAGTTGGATCGTTCATTATTACTGTCTGAACGGGAAAAGCGTTACTGCCATCTTCGATACTAATGGGTGCGTCCGGAACGATTAATACACTCCTTTTTGGTATATATTCTGACCTGTAGTAAAAGCTGGTTAAAGCAAATACGACAAAACCAATCACGGTGGCCCCAAGCAGAGCAGGCAAAGTAACTTTTCCCATATTATTTTCTGATTAGACTTGGTCTGGTTGTAACCCGGGCCTCGCGTTCCTTGAACAATTTATCCCGGACTATGTAAAGCTCTGTTTCTTCTCCCGGTTGCAGGTATGCTTTATCAAATAAAGCACTTGCAATAACGCCTTCTGCCATACACTGCTGATCAGCAACGATTTGACCGTATGGTTTATCGTTTTTCACAAGAATTACATCAATAAGTTCACGTGAGCCAACCAGTCTCTGACCGAGCTTTGCATACATATTAAAGTTACATGGTGACTGCTCTGGCGCAGGAATACGAGAAAGTCGGTCCTGTTGTAAACTGAATCCTGAAGGGACCTCACCAAGAGCCACAGGAGTCAATAAATCAATGATTCTTTGTTTATGATCGTCTTGTTTTGGATCCGTTGGAGCCAGTTCTTCTGACTGGGAGCGGGCCAACATTTCCTCATAGTTTTGCTTATCCAATGAGGTTTCACGTTTGGCTTGCATAGATGGGCTTAAAGATGTAGTAACTGAAATCATCGCACCGGGAACATCAAGCGGTACCAGGGTCAGGTTATAGGTCGATTCAGGTACCTGATCTTCAGACAACATAATCCCGATTGGTTTATCGGTATTAGTTGAAATAAAGACATCGCCACCATTAACAAATATGCTTGCCTCTTCAGCAGGGGTAGAAGTACTGACAGAAGCATTCTTGAAGCTGGTCGATATTCTGTTTTGAAGTCCTCGTGAAACTGGCAGTACCACATTCCCACCAGGCGGCACATTTACACGCTGAACTTCTTTATATCGGTTACGAGCTTCGACATAAAGTTCATCGGCTTTTGACGTGGCGGTCGCATTGGTTGCATTCTGCTGGGAAGAGGTACCTGTTGGTCTCCCATAGCTATCAATTGCACCAGATCGGGTCTGTGCGTCAAATCCGGGGAGACTAGGATTATTTGATAATGCTCCAGTAATAGCGCTTACCGCAGGCGAAGCATTGCTGGCTGGGGAAAGTTGCACGGTAGGGAGATCAGTTGTAGGTTTTTGTCCCTGCGCATTACCGGCTTCACTAAGGTTTGTTTGTGCACCTGACTGTTCAGAACCAGCTTGACCCGGAATAATGGCTTTTGCAGCTCCATTCTGAAATCCGTCAGCACCAACTGGCATTACAACCGGGTTATTAATTGTTGCTGGCAATTGGTATTCTTCAGCGATTACGCAGTTCGAAGTCGTGAGCATGATCAATGCTGTAATTGCGTTGAAGCCTAAGCCCTTTTTTTTAATCATCACTTGTTACCTGTAGACGGTGGCGGATTATCCAGCGTTGCCAGTTGCTCTTTGCCGTTTATCGTAATTTTTTTAATATTCGGTGTTCCGGAATATTGATTTACATATGCAATTCTTGGGCGACCATTTTTCATCCCGAGAACCCATTCATAAGTCCATTTCGATGATTCAGTTTTGTCCGGAACATTTACAAGTCGAGTCGTTTTGGTACCCCAGACATAGACCATGTCATTTTTTGGATCAAAGTAAATATCATTAGGCTTAAAGGTCTGCTCAACACCACGAGCCTGCATGATATTTATCTGCTCCTGTAAAGACTCACTCGTTTTAGCCTGTAGTTCAGGTGAAAGGGCATCGAGGACATAGGCCGTCACAAAGGAAATATTAGTTGGATTAATATTCCCTAAAAGGGTACTAAAAAAGAGAGCCCATTGTGTTTTATAAGATTCCGATGCTTTGTTACCAACAACCGTGATCTCTTCATTCATGTTTGGAGGGGTAACAATCGTCACTGGGTCAGTGAAAAAAAGAATCTTTGCAACCAATAACCCAATGACGGCTATTGAAACAGTATTAATGCGGATAAGTTTTGTATCACGATTAATCAGGGCGCTGTATGTAATTCCAGCACCTGACGCTTCAGCTTGTGGGCTAAATCGTTTTTTAATGTCCAAAAAACGTCCCTTAGCACTTTCATCTTTCTTTACGTATGACTGTTCAAGATCACCGTTTTCATCCTTTTTAGATTTTTTGAAAAAAGGGATGTTAATGCCACTTAGCATTTTCATTCATAGCTCCATCAAGAATACAAATCTCTGATAAATGGATCGTTGAAATAACGGCTACTAAAAACTGCTTTACCTGGCAAAAAACCGAGCCACCAGAGTTTGTGTTTTAGCAATCCTCTTATTCCTGACTCAGCTGCTTTGTTATACGCAATCCAATACACAACCGCTGCTACAACAGAAAACCCGAAGCATTCGAAGATATTCCCAAATGCAACCAGAATGAATGCAAGCCCTAATTTTTTGGCATCCCAAAACAAAATCAGTAGAGGCATGTTGATCCTGAAAGGGAATCTATAGGTATGCTGAGGAACGTCGTTCTGCTTACTCATTAAAAATCCAGAGAGGGGGATGAACCCCCTCATGCATGATTAACAATAAATTACAGCGGTACGCCAGCATCCATAAAGG
This sequence comes from Enterobacter cloacae complex sp. IR5450, assembly GCF_049238665.1. Taxonomy (NCBI): domain Bacteria; kingdom Pseudomonadati; phylum Pseudomonadota; class Gammaproteobacteria; order Enterobacterales; family Enterobacteriaceae; genus Enterobacter; species Enterobacter cloacae complex sp. IR5450. The sequence goes on along the minus strand of NZ_JBMKIC010000012.1, from coordinate 42,885 downwards.
TGCTGATAATTTTCTCGCCGTTGGCCATTACCAGCATCATGAATAATGAAACCAGTGCCAGGCCCGGGTTAGGCTTAAGGACAGAGAAATATACGCTTGAGATCAACATCGCGGCTGCCAGAATTTTGCCCGGAGCTCCAGTCATACTTTCACTCATGTATGACCAAATATCTCCCAGTGCCCCATCATCTGAACCCGCATATGCCAGACCGCAAAAAAGCACGGTCAGCAGAACAAACAAAATCACTTTTGCGCTTTTTGTTTTAAAAAGTGCAGCCGTGTTAGATTTCTTTTCACTAAGGCCAATATTTAAAGAAAGTTCCATAATTACTCCGTGTAGATTTGAGTTCACGTAAACGCGAATGAATAATACTTTTTTATTCCGATCCTTCCGTTCGCATAAACCCCCTTTTTTTAACGTTTAGCGATTGGTGAATTTTTAAGCAAAGGGCCTAAAGCATAATCTTTGAAAGGTACCAGTGAACGCTTAGTAAAAGTTTGAAAGAGGGGAGGGGGTAAGATTACGTTAAGCTCAATCCTGAAGCTGATGAGACTCCTCAAGCATAAAAGTCACTTTTGATGGTTTGAAAAGCTCTAACTAGATATCGGGCAGGTAACTAAGCTTCATATCTAATCTTTTTTGTTCCCTTATTATCTATCTCTTGATTCTGAGAAGGCCGCATATCACTGTGCTCCCTGGTTCGGCAACTATCAGTTGGAGAAACTACATACAATCCTCGGGCCGGTGCGTCATTCATCTAAATGCCTTTTACACCTCTGGGCGTGAGTGGGACTTTGTCTTGTCCATACGAACATCATTCATTCGAATGCTTTTGGCCAATGCTATTTAAGCAAATGCTTTCTGGCTGAGTCCTTTTGCGAATGAGTCTTTGATATAACTGCATGAATTTTGGGTTGTTTGGTGTACTAACAAAACAAAGGCATTTCTTTGAATGCCATTGGAGTTGTGATGCTTCTGATATTTTTTTGATCTCATATCAAGCACATAGTCCTTCTGATGCCCAATGTCATAGATGTCTTGGACCATTCTCGCTCTTAACAAAGCTGAACTGTGTGTCATTCGACCTAATGCCATTCACCAAAATGCCTTTTTATACCACTGCATAGCTATGCTCGGGATACAGTGGCAAACAAAAGCATTTCAATGAATGAATTTTTGGGATACCGACATCAAAAGCATTTGTATGAATGTAAGAGGCGTAATCCACAAAAGGCATTCACGTGAATAGAGTGCGCACGAAACCATCTTGCTCAACGGCATTTAATGAATGGGCTAGCATGTACGCTTGAGTCAGAAAGGCATACAGATGAATAGTCAGGAGTTCGTTTGAAAAGTTACTTTTTTGCACATTAAGCCGAGATGTAAGACCAGTAGTAAAAGAAGCACTAAGCATAGCACTGATAAATAACTTATTTTTCAGCAGGTTATAACCAGTGCATACCAGATAGCTTTCAACCTTGTTTGGCAAGGGCCAGCTTAGGGCTTCTTTTGAAGATCTGAAATTGTATGTCGCGACCTTTCTTAACTTCTTGATAATCGAGATATCCGATAGATTCAAGTTCCCGCATTGCTTTACGAATTATCTGGTTTTGCGTACGAATAGGGGTTGTAAGAAGCAACCTTTCCCTCAACCGTTTCATATTAACGAACAACGTACCAGCTGGCATTGCTTCAAAATAAATATAGAGAGATTGCGCAGCTTCTTTTTTAGCCAAAATGTATAGAACCTGAAGGCTTAACAATGTCTTATGGTCGTAACGATACAGTTCCCACATAGAAGGATCCCCAACCAGCTCAACAGTATCGCTTTTTGGATCAATCATAGCCTTCTGCACCAGATGCGTTACTGTGAACCGACCACTACGAGAGTCTGAGAAGGCAAGCACTACCGATGCAAGGTTCATTAATGACTCTTTAAAGCGCGCACGAGTTCGTTTGTTGATGTTTGTTGAACTGATACCACACATCTTCGCAAACTCGTTAAAAGTCAGGCTAATCTTCTCGGAAGTAAAACCATATTTACTGAAAGCCATGATGATCCCGAGCCAGCACTTAAAGTCGGTAGACATAGATAGTTTGACACCAGTTATCTTGATGTCGTCATAACCCTCCGATCTTGCAATTTCCATACACGAAAGCTCATCAGAGGCATCAACTTCAAAGTTTCGGTCGCGGTTTTCTTTTGTGCCGACAGGGGTAAATACACTCAATCTCAGCAGGGCCACGGGCTGAACCGACTTGGACGAGTTAGGCGTCAGTTGATAAGTCTTACCTGATTCATTACTGGTTACGTCAAAAGGATGGATTAACTCGTTGTTTTTAATCATTAACTTAACTCGTCGGTGATAAGATTTTCATTTGGCAAACTGTTTATAACATATTCTTGCAAATGCTTTTTACGCATTTACCTAAATGCCATAAGCATTCCAGTAAATGCCTTCCTTATTCATTCAAATGCTTTTCGCATGCATCCGAATGCCGGATCCTTTCATAAAGTTACTATAATCAATGAGTTAAAGATGCCGTGATCTTTACTTGAACTCTATTGATCTTTAGTGATCTAAAGAATTGATCTAACCTGTTGAAAACAATGATAAGTCCATATAAAACAAGGAATAGCGCTCCTTTATCAATATCTACAGATCGCAAACGGAAATGAAAGTGGGTTTACTATCATTGTTTTATTCAAGACAGTTTTTATTTTAATTTTATTAAGCAAATTTTTTGAGTTTACCTTTTAGATGTATCAGCCCTATTTGGCAAATTTGAGGTTCATGTATCATGTAGTAAACAGGAGGAAGATATGAACAACAGCAAACATACAGTCATTGAAGTGGATACTAATCTAGTTGAAATTGAAAAGGGATTTAATCCCCGAGAGGCGGTAATCGGAGATTTGTGTTACGAACAAGAACCTGTCAAATCGATGATTGTGTCAATCAAACAAGCCTTTAAGGAAGGAAGGCAGGTTGATATGATCAAGGTCGTAAAAAGAAAAGGTAAATATTTAGTTCGTCAAGGTCATACTCGTTTTCATGGCTTAAAATTAGCAATTTCTGAAGGTGCTAATATTCCAAAATTATCTGTTATCTTAATCGATTATAAAAACGAAATTGAAGAATACCTTGAGAACCTCGATGGTAACAGAAGCAATGGGCTAAATCCGGTTGGGCAAGCTCATGCATTAGCTCATGCTGTTAGTCTCGGGTATTCGGTTGAAGAACTAGCAATGCGATATCAACGATCAACTACCGCAATTCGTAATATGCTAAAAATCCTTGATATGCCATTAGAGCTTCAACGTTTGATTAGCCTAAATCTAATCAAAAAAACGCTCGCCATTGAAATAATGTTAAAATATTCCAACGATCACAAAATGGTTTTAAAACATATAGAAGGTTTCTTACCTGGCGTTAAGAATATTGAGACTACAACGAGCAAAATTGTAGGCATACCTGAACACAATGCAGCTGGAGCAGGACCAGACACCTTAAATAAAGGCGGACCAGAAAAGAAAAATTCGGCAGTCACACGTAAGACTTTGGGTATTAAGCGCCTCTCGCATAAGAAAACAGAACGGCTAAAATCTGAATTTCTTGAGCTTGTGGAAAGTACACATACGGAATCTATAACGAATACTCAAACAGAACTAAAATTTGGTAGAGATAGTGCACACTTGTTCAAAAATGTTGATAGTAAAAATGTAATATTTTCTGATGATGGTGTTCAAATAATCTTGAATGATGAAAAGCTAAATATTTTATTGTCTTTACTTAACGACGAAAATACAGCAATCATTCTTTCTAAACCAAAATTAGAAGAGCTTCTGGAAATTCGAGATCTCCTTAAGGAATAAAAAACCGAGGATTAGTTGAGTGATTAAACCTATAAAGCTGACTCTTATCGATAATTATAATGATTTGCTTCTAACTCATGAAGTCCTTAAACGCAACATGGAAGAGTTAGAACACGGTAAACGTTTTGACCAATTTCCTGAAGGGCATGACCACTATGAAAAAACTGTGAAAGAAGCTGTAGCAATCGTAGAGGCACGTTTGGAGGTGTTTCGAAAATGAAATCTCTTTTCTTTACTCTTGATGGTCATATGGTACCAGCCTCAGTGAATGTATCCCTTAACGGAGATGGAAATTATTATGCACCTATCGAAAGAGAATGTAACGAATGTGCGGGCACAGGCCACAAAGGGGCTGATGTATGTGAAAAGTGTCATGGGGTGCAAACAGTTGGACCCATTATTGAAAAATTAGTGGTACTAGAGCCAATTACCTTTCTCGATAACATTCCGGAACTGCGTGTTAACCCAACACTCGAAGCATGGAAATCCAGAAACCACGTACTTATTGAGAAAGCAAAAAAGGCTAACACTAAGTTTTCTAATAGTATATTGGCGCAACTAGACAATAACCGTTTTTTGACAGAACGCCAGCTGGATTGTTTCTTTACAACCTTTGATGTGATGTTGTCTGAAACTCCGGAAAATGAACAAGAAATTTTAAAACATAGCTACAATATCGGCCAGGTCATAAGCATTGAACTAACATTTACTGAAGTCAGGGCCGCGTACGCAAAAAGTAAAGGGAGTTATTTTTTTACATTTACTGGTAAAGTTAGAAATGACGGGATCGCTTTAACGGCCGATAAACAGGATCACATTTTATTGGGTGAACGTTATCATTTGACTGGAAAAGTCAGAAAATTCTATGATTTTGATTCGAAAAATTATGCTGCAATAACAGTTTTTAAGTTAAGTAAACTCCAAGACAGTTAAATGTTTTACTGCTTAAATATAGAGCCAAGACTTAAACTGTCGTTAGGACTCACTCACGTAATATTGTTGCTTACGCAATGGGTTTTATCCCTCATAAAGATCTGCGAGTATAAATCTTTTACATTTAAATTCCCCTCTATCACAACCTTTTCAATAGTAAAAAAATGATAATCTTATTAATTATAATTTTTAATTTTTTGTATACCAATACCATACAGTTAAGGCTAAAAGGTGATGATGGAGATGGACTTTAAAATGCACAATGATCTGGGTCTCGGTTTCATTTGTAAAAATGCAAGAACATCGTCAAAGCCAACGTTAAGAAAAGTTACTTTTCCGGTAAGCGCATATGAAACGTCTAAGCTTTCTTTAACCGGTTTTCAATGCCCCACAGCCTGCCGATTTCCTTTTTTTGTGCTATGCATGATAATCCATAACCATCTTTCGTCTGCATGCCCTATCAACCAAAATGAATGTTCAAATCATATATCGCAATTTTCTATCGACATTAAAGTACAAGATTGGCTTAGCCGTTCAAGAGTAGCGTTTATTGATTTCCATAATCTAAGAAATACAGATAAAACCACATTAATAACAGTGGAACATCTTGAAGCTTTACTTACTGTTATGTCAACTACTCTTGTCGCTTACGCTCCATATTCAAAAAAGAGACTTAACTTTAGCTTTCTAAATTCATTTACTTTGTCTAAAACTTCTCAAAGTTACACATTAACTTTCCCGGTAGTTCTCAGTCCGCTTTTAGATGCTCTTGGCGGTTTCATTCAGGAATGCATAACCGAAAAATTGTTAAAACGACGAAATTCGAATTTCATGGTTTACGAGTATCTTAAACGTTCAGGCCAGAGCTCTCATAAAGTGGAGGACATTAATAACGACTTACAGCTTAAAACTCTAAATATAAGACTTATGAGCGTCCTTACTGGGCTTTCTCAGCAAGGACTCATTTCATTTATTTGCGAAGGAAAGAGGGGCGACCGGAGAATAGAAGAGCTTCAGTTTATACCTTATGTTCAACGAACTCACCCTGAGGTATTAACTTTTCAGGAATGGATTAGCCCCGTTGATTAGAATTAACTCTATTTCAGCACGGCCAGTATTTCTGTTTCCGTTTTCCGTGTATTTGGCTTACTTCCTACGGATCGGTAAGCGCTGAGTCTGTGTATGACGAATCCACGCTCTTCATAGAGGCCCAAAGTGAATGGTGTCAGGCTATTTGATATCGCAACAGCAGCGCCTTTTCTGTGAGCGTCAACGAGCATATTTGCTAACAGCACGTGGTCGCTTTGGCTGAACGGTTTACCATCGTAACTGACAAAACTAGTTTTGCTTGTTTTGTCATATGGCGGATCACAATAAATCTGATCTCCTTCGCCGGTTGCGGCCAGAGTCTCCTCAAAACCAGCGGTGATCAGTTCAATACCTGAAAGACGAAATGAAAGGTAGTCTATTTTATTGAAGTCAAGCTTCAGTTCTGTATGTTTCCCCCAGGGCACTGAATAGATTCTTTCTGAGTTATAGCGGCACATACCGTTATAGCCCAGGCGATTCAGGGAGTAAAACAAAGCCGCTCTTTGAAGCGGTTGACCAGAAATACAGGTTTTGTTGAAACGGTCCCTCATCTCATAGTAGTCCTTTTCGACAAAGGTTTTATCCGCTAGGTTTTGGACCTGATTTATAAAGTTAGTTTTCTGTCTTTGAATAGTCCTGTATAGGTTGATCAAGTCTGGATTGCTATCTGCAAGCAATGCATTTTGTGCAAACATGTTCAGAAAAACGGCACCACCGCCTATAAAGGGTTCTACCCACCGGCAACTATGATCGTGTGGGTAGTGATGGCTGATGAAAGGCATCAGTTTCGTTTTTCCACCAGCCCATTTGATTATCGGCATGTGTCTGAGATGTCGAGTCAAAGTGTCTATACCTGAGAGAGAAATTTAGGTGCTGGTATCGTACCTAACCACGGGCTTTAACTAATAACTTAGGGAGCAAAAAAAAGTTGTTTAAGACGCACAGTTTTGACTTTCAGCATTGCGGATTTATAAGATTTTTCCTCACTGATACCTGAACTTTATGTTTTGGATTTATGTCTTTGTTTATGAAGCGATTTTGATGCCATCACAAGAAATGGGGAGCCCTCTTTTTTTGTGAAAAATCAGAATAGGCTCAAAAAGTACCTTTTTTGCGAAAAATTATGGATTTTTTTTTCGGTAGTATCCCCGCTACGCAGAAAGTAAGCAGAAAAATGTAACGGAGCCCCTATGAGTGTTTTACTGACAGAACCTACACAGCAAGCTAATGACAAGGTCTTTAAAACGGCCCATGTTGCCTTTTCAGTAGTTACTGGCACAGGTCGTTACGTCACTGGGCTTAAACAGTTCCGTGATGCAAACCCTGAACTTTGTACTGAAGTAAGTGACCAGAAAGCATGGGCTATCCACCCTTCAGTAATTCAGGTCACGCCAGGCTTCAACTCCCGCGAAATGGGAATGGGTGACGATTACTATAAGCTCCCTGAGGTTGAAGAACACATCTACAACATCAAGAATGCCTACATTCGAGGTGACTATGTAGACCCTATCCGAGTACGTGTCATTGATGGGGTACCTTTTGTTCGCCAGGGGCACTGCCGTTTAAAAGCCGCAATGATGGCATGTGATGAAGATCATGACATCACAATCCTTTGCGTTGAGATTAAAGAAGATGAAATTGGCTGTGAGCTCGCGACCATTGATGGTAACCGTGGTCTTGCGCTTTCTCCTGTTGCGCTTGGCGAGTCCTATCGTCGCCTACATTCTCTTGCTGGCTGGTCACTCGAACGAATTGCTCAACGTGAAAATAAAAGCCCGACGACCATCAGTTCTCTTATCCGCCTGACAACCTGTTCTGTTGTTATCAAGAAATGGATTCATGCTGACGCTATTTCGTATGTTAACGTGCTTTCACTGATCGATGAGCTCGGTGAAACAGAAGCAATTTCACGTATCAAGAAGATGATCGCGGAACTTGAGCAGGCCGATGCGAATGGCATCACGGTGAAAAAAACCCAACATGGTCAGGTACGAGTCAGACCTTCAGACTTCAAGCCAGCACGGATTCCGCCGGTTATTGCCACAAAAGCCGTAGAAGGCGTCAAACTCATCACCACCAGCTTATTACAGAAACTGGGGGATATTGAATTGCCGGAGATGACAGATTCAAGTGCTGACGAAGAAATCAACATTACGTTGAACCGCAGTACTCTGGAGATGCTGAGAAATCTTTCAAAAGAGATCACAGAATCAGAGAACAAGCAGCTTCGCCGTGCGGAGAATCGTCAGGCAAAACTTAATGGTGAGAAGCCAAAATACCCACGTAAAAAAAATGCTAAGAAGGCAGGGGAAGAGACCGATCAGGATACTGACCCACAGCCGGACGCAGAATAATTTACTTTTGGCAAAGTGTTGGTTTTGTCAGAGTCATTAAGGATTCAGGCTTTTTGCCCGCCTTTTTTAAACCTCCATGTATCGTTCTTGCCCCGTTTATGCGGGGCTTTTTTTTGCTTCTTTCTATGAGTTGACATCTTTAAGTTTTATTCAGAGACATAAAAAACTTTTTCGTGTCACTGAACCTATTAGGTTACAGAGCGACGTTGCTATCCTGGTAAAAGTTTTTTCTAAAGGACCGGTAAAATGTCATCTCTTGATTCTGAAGCTAAACCCGATAATGCAGGTCACAGCGTACTGGCTTTAACAACCTCTCATAGCCTGGTGGTTAGCTCTTCTGAAACATTTCTTCCAGATATGCGCAAAGAGCTCGGCATTATCGCGGATCTTGTTGAGTCCTATAATGATGAACTCTGCTTGTTGAAACACATGGCTGTCCAGTTCAAAACCCACAATCACCAGAAACTTTATTCTTATCTCTCAGGCTACAACCACAGTATCTCTGAAGCGGATGCCTTGTTCGCGGAAAACGCTCTGAGATCTGAATACTGGAAACGCGTTATGGCACTCACTGATGTTTTGCCTATCATGTCGGATGCCAAACGTAACGAATGGGATAAGCAGTTTACGGCCGACCGCTATATTATGCCGCCTCAGGTGATCCCTGATTTCACAGCTGACGCTGTAGTAGGCACAGTCGTTGCTTTGCTTAATGACCGCAATCAATTTATTAAAGAAAGGGTTTACGACGTCTTCCAGTCTCTGAGCCGCAGTCATAAGACAAACAAAGCTTTTGGGTTCTCCACCCGCATGATCACTACCGGAGTTTGCGAGCCGTCTAAATACCCCTGGCAGAAATTAAGGGTGGATTTTAAAGAGTCTGGCATTTCACCACTGAGCGAGCTCCGCGTTATATGCGCATTCTTCCGTGGCGAACAGGTGAAGGCGATCCATAACACCAAATCATTGGTTGAGGCGTTGGTCGAACATGAGGGGTTCAGAAAATGGATCTGCATCGATGGCAACAGTATTCGTTTCAGGGTTTACAAAAATGGATCAATGCATATTGACGTCCACCCTGATATCGCCGAGCGGCTTAACAATATTTTATCAGCTATCGTACCGCTGGCATTACCTGCCGACCGCATGGCTCATAGCAAGAAATCTTTGGAGGCATTCCCTGTACTTAAGCAGTGCATCGACTTTGATACCCGGATGCAGCTTTCTGAACTAATGTTTAAAAATGACGGGGACAATAAATGGAGTTGCTGGACATCTTTAGGGTCTCTCGCCGAACGCAAATCTTCGAGTGTTGCCGCTGACACCCTTCGGTTCTTAGGGGCAACAGTAACAAAATACGATGTGACATTTTCCTATGATCCGTGTGAGGTTATTCGTTACATCGGCCAGATAGGGGAGATGCCTGATATTGTATCGCATCAGTTTTACCCTTCATCTTGCCGAATCAGCGAATATGTATATTCCCTGCTCGGTGCAGGGGAAGGGGATACCCTCCTGGAGCCTAATATTGGCCATGCGGATTTGCTTAAATCATTCCCTGCCGGTGTGATCGTTACTGGCATCGAGCTTGATACTTTGAATTGCCTTATCTCCCGGGCTAAGGGATACGATACGACAGAAGCTGACTTCCTCACATGGTCTAAGTCTAATCAACAGAAGAAGTTTGATTATGTCGTGATGAACCCACCTTTTGCCGATAACCGGGCCAGGCTGCATCTCCAGGCAGCTGCATCTCATCTCGCAGCCGGGGGATCTCTAGCAGCCGTTCTTCCATTATCTCTTCAGGGGCTCGATAACCTTCTGGGGGAAGAATTCCGGACGGAATGGATGGACGTTTTTGAGAACGAGTTTGAAAACACGACCGTTTCGGTTCGCATCCTGTACGCCGAACGTATTCAACAAGAGGAAGTCCTATGAGCAACCAACCCACCAGCCTGCCAGAAGAAGATATTGAGTTTGTTATGGATACCTTTCAGAGGAGCATGGGTAAATCCAAACCTGTCAGGGATACTCAAATAGAGGGCGAGAAACCGCAAAGTAAAGAGTCCGCAAACTCAACTGAAAACCCCGGTTATGAAGAATTCTTTTAATTACGCTCATGATATCCTGGTGCAGTTATTTAGAATGATATTTGAGGGATGGGGGACATTGTGATTAAAAGGCGTAACATTCGACGATCAGTTTATGGATTGCTTATTGTTCTTATCGCCGGAAATGTGTGGTTAGGCCTTAGAGCTGATAAAATTCATAAAGTGCGTTATCAGGATTTCTGGTCACCGGCAACTGTGATTAAAGTAACTGTAATGCCTTCAACGAATGAAATCCAGCTCAGTGGTAAAATCCCTAAATCGGTAAGAGTTTCAAACAATTATGTTGAGTACTCGTTACCGGGCACACTCTCGGACAAGACCATTTACCGAAGCGTGTTAGAAGATGAGATGCTCACTTTGCTTAATGCTGGAGGTCAACTTGAAGTTAAATACACTCTGGACAAGCAGACAAATCGAACTAAGGTATGCACTAAGTGCTTACGGGTGATTAAAGATATTAACCATCAATATTCAGCCACTGAGGTAAAGCATGGGCAGTCCTAAATTTGAAATTGCTGAGCAAATTAAAATGTGGATCGTTGTTTATCTAGTTTGCTTTTTAGCACTTTACTGTGTGTTAAGCGCTCTACATGCGCTTTATGATCCGCTAAATTTACCTGCCCTGACGTGGCCTATCAGCTGGTTCGTGGTGCCTGAAATGACAAGTTTTGGCAGTGCATTATTAGCTTTTGTCCTAACGCCAGGCCTTTGCTCTATAATTGCTGTTTTATTCGGTAAGTCTACCTTTAAAAAAGCTAAAACAAAAATATAGAGTTAATTAGATTGGTGGCTCAGGTTTATAAAACCTCTCACTAGAGAGGTTTATTTATTATTTTTGACTGAGATTAACAGCGTTTTCCATAAATGTATCAATAACAACCGTAAGAGACTGGCTGGTACCATGGCTATACTCAGGCCAAGGTAAAAAAGGATATGAAGAATACGCCATCAACATGATACTGGTTGGGCAACGCCAGTCCGTTGGAACACCTTTACTGTAATGGACAATCATAGCCGGGCGACTACAATCAATATCTCCAGCGTTTTTATCGAGTACGAAAGTAGCCAGAACGCCGGTGTCCTTCTGGGATACGAAAACAAGGCTGTCAGTAAAAATAAAGGCCATTAAGGAAGAGGCCAGGAAAGCGCCAGTAAATAAGGACTTCTTCTCTTTCCAAACGCGTCGAGCATATAACCCCATTAGCGCTACCGCTGAAACCATTCCGGACCACTGAGCACCCAAAGAAAAATCTGTTACTGTTTTAGATGTCATACTTTCATTAATAGTAATCATTGCGACAATGAATGGTGATGCAATTCCAAGTGTTGCTAGGACTATCAGCGATATTTCAGACCGGTTTTCTTTAGCGGATCCTTTACTTATTGCAGACATTGCTCTGAACATAACGAATGTACTGTTGAGCATCAGAAAACAGCATAAGAGCATGTATAACATTGGGTTTCCTCAACCTAGAAGTGATGGTTACCCTGTTATTTTACATAAATTTGACTCAACAGATGCTTTTAAAATCTCGCTTCCTTGAATTTAAAAACATATCAGCACAATTGGCAAACATAAAGGAGCAGCGTCTATCAAAAGTTACTTTTATGATTGGTTGAATACTCATTTTGAAGGCTAAAATCCAAAAAAGTGGGTACAAAAAGTTACTTTTGCGTCATCCAGATGCACTGCCGCCATTTTGCATTCTGTACGTTGGTTGCTTTCTCACTTGATGTCTCTTTTAACAGGCAAATTATCACTTTATCCGACCGGACCTTGTAGGCTGAATCCGTAGAATAAGGCTATAACCTATTCCCGGAGCATCATATGCGTAAAACTCTAATTGGCTGCATGGTTGCAACTGCCCTTGCTACTGTATCTTCGGCACATGCTCAGGTATTTAGCTACTCATTTACAGATACCAATAAGGCTGTTCGGAATATTAAGCCTGCAACACAAACATATCTTAATCCCGCTGGTGTTTTGACTCTGAACTTGATATCGGGTCTTGATCGGTACGAGCGAGTGACGGTCACACGAGACAGCGATAAAAAGGTTATGTATTCCTCCGTCTCGACCAAAACGAGCGTTGCAGATCGTATCGTTGCTGCCGATGGAACAGAATACTATGGAAAGGATATGGTTCTACCGGCGCTCGGAGAAGGGACCTTTACTGTAGTCAATGAAACTCTGGATATTCGCCAGACTGTAGTGAGCACATCTACTTATCATTTCATCGTTGATACAACTCCTCCACGCTATAAGAGTATTTATCCGAGTCAAAACGCAGGTTACGACATGGTACTTTCTGGGCCACTTTGGGAGTTGGGCCGAGGCGGTAGTGGCCAGTTTTCTATATTTGCAGACGGTATTGAGGATGCTAGTGGAATTGCCAAGATCCGTCTTGTCATTAAACGAAGTAATGGTTCTGTGGTCTCCGACAATAACCTGAGTTATGACACAGCCAATAAACGTGCGTTCTATCCGTGGATTAAAGATATGAACACCCAGGCTGGCATGCCCTCAAGTGATCTTGATGAAGAATTCACCTTCAATTTCATCGTTACGGACCTGGCAGGAAATACGCTTAACATTCCTCCCCAGCGGTTTTTATATGACGATCAAATGGGAGAATTTACGCCATTTGCAGTTCATGACTCACGTGTAAGCACCAGTGTTGTACCCGGCATTTCTTCGGGATACGTCCCGTTTAAACGAGGCCTTACAGTGCTGGAAAACCCCTACAAGTTGGTTATACGTATCCCAAGAACTAACTGGAAGCCATATCGAAATGGTGGCATGAGCATTACCAATAACTATGGCGGAGTACAGGTCCTTTCCGAAGATGCCACCTATGTCTACGTGGAAGTTAAGCTGCCACAGGGTGCCTTAGATGGAAACTACTATAGACCTGTGAATACATATCAATGGTCTGGAGGAGATCTTGGTCAGTATGCCAGCTGGCTCAACTGGGATCCTGCCTCTGTAAAGAGTCCGGCTTGGGGAAGTTCACCCATAGAACGACAAAAGGCTGATGGAACATGGTTCAACAGCGTAAACTGGAACCTGTTCAAGGCATCTGATATGCCTATAAAACTTACTAATATCCGGTTCAATGTACAGGCTAGGCCATATGATCAAAAAATCACTGGCGGAGCAACATGCAGTATTCCAGCTGGCTCAACAACCTGTACCGTCTCTTTGCCCCAGGATATTATAAATGGCACTACCGGCTATCTTCATAGTGGCTATGAAGTAAGGTCAACCACCGAAGCAACCTTCTTTGCCCCTATATGGGAGAATATAGCCTGGCATACACTGGGTCCCTCCGTCACTGGATTTGATTACATTGAAACCACCAACATTCTCCAGGTTTACGTGAATCAACCTGGAGATGGTTCATATTTCGACCATGTTTATGTAAATCGAGTTTGGTTGTCAGATAAAAACCGTAACAACGCAGAAATAAGCGTAACCGGCAAACAAACAGGTAGAAATATGGCGTCTGGGAACTACACGTATGAGTTCAACATGAAAGAGGTACCAGAAGGCAGTTATAACGTGGTAATTAATGCCCAAGATACATTCAACAATACCGGTAACCTCCCTTATCAAACTGTTGTCGTTGATAATACAGCACCATCTGTAAGTATTAGCTACGAAGGAAAACCGATCAGCAAAAACGTAACAGTATATGGGCTGGAGAACGTCCGTATACAGCTCACCGATGCTCTAACTAAACCATCCTTAAGCCGTATGACTCTTCGCGGTGGCCCTGTTTCTGATGCGGTGGAATTGTCTTGGGTGAATCTGGGAAACAACCTGTATGCACCTAATTATCCCAAGATCTTTCCGTCTCTTAATGAAGGCGAAACATACACTCTCACAGTTCAGGCCAAAGATGAGATGAACAACGTTAAAGAAAGCTCAGTCGAATTTAACTACCTTCCAAACAATCTCGTCAGGCTAGAGAATCTGAAAACCTTAGCTGTCAATGCTTCTCTCAAAACATCTGACAATACTCCTCTGGCTGTTCTGTATGCCAGCCAGCTGCGTAAAAAGGATGGTTCAATCGCTACAGGGCTTCAGGACGCAGTGCTTACTGTCCGTAAGGACGCTGCATTCGGCGTGACTGTAAATGGTGTTTCTGCGATGCCAGGTGAAAGCAAAGAGCTTCAACTGGATTTGGGGCTCGGGGACAGCCGTAGCTTTCCTATTTTCCCTGCTGTATCCGGCCTTACAGGCAGATCTGAGTTCATGATTAACATTGAAGAATTAAAATAAAGCAGGGCTGTTTTGCTGAAGCACAACGGCCGTCTTCTGATGCGCCGTAGCCCATGTTGTTGCAAATCAGTCCGACGTTCATTGCGTAAGTAACGCTTACTGCGGACCATGGTAGTGATTAGACTCACTACCATGGTCATTTCACCACATATCTTCTCTGCATTGCTCTTGTTGGGCAGACTAGTAACTCGTCACTAAATTGCAGCTTTTGTCTTGCTAAGTCGCTGGTATAACTGCACTACGAAATCGTCAAAAGATTTTATCCCTCATGTAGATCCAATAAATGATCCCAAAGGTGCCAGAGAGTACAAAGAAGATCCCGGTACGCTGTAGGCCGCATGGTTACTGGGCTGGAGCATTGTCACTGACAACAGTAGCGACATAAGTGACAACGGGAGTGACTTAAAAGACAATGGTAGAGACTATTTCGACGTTGGTAATGATTTTAAGTGACAATGGTAGTGAGGTTAGACTTAAACTTCCACTGTAAGGTAAGGTGACTCGCATTATTTAAATAAATTATTACTTTCAATTACTTGCGACACGAGTCTGCATGTATGCTTCTATTTCTCAAAAATTTATCCACCGAAAATGCCTGTGGCTGTGATTTAGCTTTGACGACAGTTTTTATCAGGGAGGCAAGTTGAGACCTGTATAAGAACTAAGCATTTATTTATCCCCATTTTCCACAAGGTAGTTCCAATAATTAGTACCTTAGTGTTCCTGATAGATCAAAAGAGATCCCCGCTGCCTCCAGGCCAGACGGCACAAGGCCTGAGACGTGATCAGTGACAACAGTAGTGATTATTTTGACATTGGTAGTGATTATTATAACGTTGGTAATGAGTTTTTTGACATCAGTAGTGATCAGAGCGACAATAGTAGTGACTTTTCATTAGATCTTTTTAACTTGATCTGATCCGTTGTTGATAAGAGTTGCAGGTCATTGTATGCAAAGAGTTTTTGCCAAGTTTTAATGAGTGGAGTCGTTTTTTTAGGTAGAACTTATGCACAGATATGGATCATCACAATGATCCATCCAGTGACATAGAGTTCGCTGGGGCTTACTATTCACCAATCTGTTTACACATTCAGTGATAACTTATTATGACTAAAGAGAAAGATACTGAGCAGCAGGACCTGGTCACCAGGGCTTTCTCTGTTAGAGAGAAAGAATCAGGTAAAGACATCATTTTGCGTCCTAACAGCAACCGTACGGTGCAGTCTATTGCTTTGATGCGGCTCGGGCTGTTCGTCCCATCACCAAAGAGTGTGGGGCGTCAAAATCGGGAATATAAAACGGTTGGCTTTGACGCAACGAAAGAGTTACAGACGCTCTCTTTAATGGAGAGCGAGGGGTTCACCAATATTTCAATTGTCGGTGAGCGTCTTGATATGTCAGTAGATTTTAAGACGTGGATGGGCATCATTCGAACCTATGCCAATCATCCGATTAACAATGACACGATAAGCTTAAAATTCACTGAATTCCTCAAGCTATGTACGCCTGAAAATTATCGCTCATCTACAGCGTCCAGAAAACGTATAGACGCCTCCTTACGCAGGTTAGCATCCGTTACCTTGTCGTTCACCAGTAATAACTCGTCCAAAGTCTATACAACGCATCTGGTACAGTCTGCCCTGTTAGACCCGGAATCAGATCAGGTTGTCCTTCAGGTTGATCCTAAGATTTTCGAGCTCTATCAATACGATCATAAGGTTTTGATGCAGCTGAAGGCAATTAAGGAGTTGGCCAAGAAGGAAAGCGCCCAGGCTCTCTATACGTTCATAGAGTCATTACCGCCAAATCCTATACCGATATCCCTTACTCGGCTGAAAAATCGTCTGAACCTCAAAACACGAGCAAATAGTCAGAATGCTACCGTGAGAAAGGCTCTTGAAGAGTTGGCATCGATAGGATACCTCCAGTACACCGAAATTAAGAAAGACGGAAAAGTATACTTCCAGATTCATAAGCGGGATCCCGATCTGAATTTGAACAATACTCAGCCTCCTTTAGAAGTGGTTGAAGATGAAGAAGAGAACTCAGGGTCTTCTGTTTTAGAAGGTGAGTTATGCCCACCAGCTGACCCGATAGACGGCGATGATGTTCTTACCGTCCATGATTTAACCGCTGAAGAACTGCGCTATATTCGTAGTCTTCGAAGCCAGAAAAAGAACAGCAACGCCAGCTAAAGTTAACCCGGCGGTTCAGGCTCCGGGTGCTAAATTACTTCTTCGATTTTCGTTAGTCCCAGCCCGCTCTTTCACGTCAACGGTAATGAGTCAAAAGTCATTACCGTTGTCATTGTTCTCTACCACCCTATGTAGATCGAGATTGCGAATTCAACGCTTTCTCCTGAGTCACCTGTTAACACCCGGTTTCTACGCTTTACTTCATTGGCCAGTACATCCAACGGAAAATATCGTAACGGGGTGACAATGGCAGTGAGTTGACCCACTCACTACCATCGACATTCAAATCCCGGCTTCTCTGGTAGCTATAGTGACAATGGTAATGATGTGTACCTTACTGGCATTGTCATTGTCCTCCGAGTGTGCGTTCAGCTTTGGGAGGACACCGGAACTTAATGCGGCGAGTCACGGCCATTGTGAATCTCGATTGGATTGGCGAATACGGCTTCCGGTTGGGCCAGATGTCAATGGTTATGCTTCATCCAGCTCATTACTGTAGTCATTGCCGTTCAGCTGAGCTGATGCTCCTCTCATTCTATGTGGCGACAACGGTAGTGAGCCCAGAAAGTGACTACCGTTGTCATGGCCGTCCAGTAGAGCGGGTCAACCTCTTAAATCACAGGGTGACAACGGTATTGAGCCCAGAAAGTCACTACCGTTGTCATGGACGTCTGGTTAAGCGGATCTACCTCTCAATTCACAGGGTGACAATGGTAGTGAGCCCAGCAAGTCACTACCGTTGTCATAGTCGTCCCGTTGAGCAGATCAACCTCTTAACTTACAGGATGACAACGGTAGTGAGCCTATTAAGTCATTACCGTTGTCATTGCCATCCAGAAGAGCGGATGATCCTCTCAATTCATACGGCGACAATGGCACTGAGCCCAGCAAGTCACTTCCGTTGTCATAGCCTTCCAGAAGAGCAGATGAGCCTCTTAATTAACAGGGTGACAACGGTAGTGAGCTCATTAAGTCATTACTATTGTCATGGCCGTACAGCTGAGCTGATCATCCTCTCAATTCACACGCCGACAATGGTAGTGAGCTATTAAAGTCACTACCATTGTCATAGACGTCCAGTTAAGTGGACCATCCTCTCAATACACACGGTGACAACGGTAGTGAGCCATTAGAATCACTACCGTTGTCATTGCTTTTCAGGTGCACTGATAAGGCTCTCAATAGACACGACGACAATGGCAGTGAGCAATTAGAGTCACTTCCGTTGTCATTGCTTTCAGCTGAGCTGATAAGGTACGTCATTTACACGATGACAATGGCAGTGAGCCAATCGAGTCACTACCGTTGTTAATGCCGACCAACCGAGGGAAGGGTCCGCTCAAAGAACTGAGTGACAACAGTAGTGAGATCATCCAATCACTACCATTGTCAGCTTAAACCTGTAGGACGAAGAGGCTTGTCCGATAAAATGACGACAATGGAAATGAGCCTATCCATCACTACCACTGTCATTAAAGTCCAGCGGTTCAACGTTAATCAGTAGCTCCGGATGACAATGGTTGTGAGTCAGGCAATTCCCAAGCATTAAGTGACAGCAGCGTAACACCTCTAAGCTCACTCCTGTTGTCAGGGGTTAGGGTATTGAGTCTCTACCGTCGTCAGTGTTTCTGAGACACCAGTATTGCAGATCACTACAATTGTCACTTAAGTATCGACGGGGGAATAGATGCAAGTGACTGGCTAACCAGTACCAGTTTAGATTCAAAACGATCCCATCTTTGTGGATGCACTTGAGTAAGCTCGTATGACGATATGTCAGAGAAGTGACAACGGGAGTGAGTTGCCGGACTCACTACCGTTGTCATCCCCGGTTGAAGGAAGAGGATCCCCGGGGCTGTATATTTACCGGGTATCCTTACTCAAGGGTTTCGACACTCACTCCCATTGTCGTAATCAACGAGTGTGCATTGTCTTTTAAAAGCATCGCTGGAAACGTACGATTAAAGTAACTTTTCTTTCGGTTCTTCCTTGCGAATCTCTGAAGACGTACTGGCTGATCGGAGTCAAGGAGGGCAGTAAAATTGAAGCCGTCAGTTTTACTGTCGGCTCCGGGTAGTTACTTCAACTCGTCGATCTGAATCATGAATTCTGAGGTGCCAACTTTCCCATTTTCGGAAGGATAAACGGGTAACAGAAGATTATCCCCCTGGCCCATATCTATTTGCACCTCAACTGACTCACCTGGAGCCGCCTGTGCCCCGTTAAATTTAATACCGAAGGCTGCATCCTTCCGCACAGTCAGCGTTGCGTTCTGGACCCCTTTAGCAATTTCTCCATTTGTCTTACGCAGAACGTTAGTGGACAGGTACGCAAGGGGTACGCCATCTGTCGTTTTGAGAGGCGAACTGACCGATAATGTGCGTAGATTATGTAACTGCACAAGGTTATTCGGTAGATAACTGAACTTCTGAGTATAGGTTTTGGTATTCGACTGACTATCGGCAACTGTTACGCTAATTGAATAATTTTCAGATGGTTCGAAATTTGGGAACAGCCTCGGATACTCAGGCATGTATGTATCTTTGCCTGCCGGTGACCACGTAAGCTCAACGTTATCAGCTGTGGGGCCACCTACGAGCTGAAGACGGGTTATCCTCGGGGTTGTCAGATTATCTGCCAGAGCGATCCTGAGGTTCTCCAGGCCGTACACTACCGTATCGTCTTTTACCGGCTTTCCGTCGAATGTTATGGCCACTGTCGGAGGAGTGTTATCCAGAGCAATTTCTCCGAAAGTTTTATTGGTCTGGTTCTGGAAGAAGTCCCTGATGTTGACCTCAACGTTGTATTTTCCTTCAGACTGACGGGATAAATCATAAGCAATCGTGTAGTTACCTGAGATACGAGATTTGATTACGCCTGTGGGTGACATCCGGGTACCGGTGTTCTTATCGGAAAGATAAAATTCCCTCAATGAGACCGAGTCGAACCAGTTACCATCGCCTTCAAGTGACGCCAGTACATCCAGCTGCTTGTTAGTCTCGTCATATGATATCGAGTTTATTACCGGCAGTTGTTTATTGTTCCAGCGTGTCATAATCCATTGCTCAGACCGCAAAATGGGATTGCTGATGCTGCGAACGAAGTAAAGGATCCTATTGTAGCCCTGGGTACCCAAGGCCATATCAAACGTCTCAGGCGCTTCACACGAGGTTTTTCCTGCCGGAATGGTGCAGGTCGCCTTACCGCCGATCTCTTGTGCAAAGGGCCGGGCTTCAACGTTAAAACGAAGTCGGGAAATTTTAATTGGCAGTCGTGATGAAGCCACACTCTCAAAATCCTTCCACTTAACCCAGTTCCCCTTGTCATCGAGGAAATCTACCCAGGTACCCGCAAATGCAGGCGTTTGGTTTGCAGATGGGTTTAGAACGAGGCTGTATGACGGATAATACCCTCCCCACTGGCCAAAGTTCGCCATACGAGCCATATCCCCATTAATTGAGCCATAGGGAAGAGTCATTTCAACATAAGCATAAGTGCTGTCTACAGCTATCTCTTTGGGGGCGGAATATTGATTGATGAACTGAAGCCCACCTTCTGAATAAGCACGGTAGTTAGATTTTGGGATCCGGTAGACTAATCGAATAGGGTTTTCGTTAACGACCATACCGGCTTTGTAAGCCGGATAATTAGAAACCCCGGGTACGACGCTGGAAGACGTATTTGGATCATGAACGGCCCACAGTGTCATCTCACCCAGCGTGTTGTCGTAGCGAAATTTTTGAGTTGGCAGCGTTCGGCTATTACCTGCGTTATCGAAGATAACAACTTTTGCAGTAAAGTCTTCATCCAGGTTGCTGTCTGGTATTCCGGTTCCCTTAACTGAATTCTTAGAGTAAGTGTGGTACATCTTTTGGCCGGATACGTCATACTGCATCTGTGTAGTGCTGTAGAGGCTACCGTCCTGCCTGTAAATATATATTAGGCCCTTATCAATACCATTTGCATCACTTACGCCCGAAGAGGTGAAGTCATACTGCCCCGTTGCCTCTAATCCAAGCTTCCACACGTCACCAGCGGTAGAGCCAGAACCAGTATTAGCGGTAAGAGCATTTGCCGCTGGAGGGGTGACATCAATTAGCCAGTTATAGTTATAGGTCGCTACAGGCTTCTGATTGAGATCTAACACGTTTATCTGAACGACAAATTTGCCTTCACCCAAAGCAGGCAAAGTTACTTTTTTGCCGTAGAACTCACTACCGTCAGCAGCTGTTAGTCGGTCTGATACACCCGTCCGTGTAGTCGTAGTATTAAGAATGACAGTTCCAGTGTCTTTCGTGACTTTGACATTAACGAAACGATCAAGACCTGAAATAAGTGTCAAAGTTACCGGTGATGCCGGATTAAGCATAAGACGAGAAGACGGGGCGTGGATCTCAATACCGTTCGTGTCTTTAAAGGCCGATTCATATATCTGAGCTGGGGCCTGAACAGACATACCGAGTCCGGCTACAGCAGTAATAAAAGCGAGATGTTTCATTCTTATTCCCCTTTAGGTTTGGTGTTATTTTAAGCTTTTCCTAAAGGTCACTATGTTCGTAAAAGTATAAAAAACTTCTCCATATGGTGCTCGAAATTACAAATCTATAATTTGCCTTTCGACAAACCTTATTGTGCGTTCAGGACGGAAATCTTTCTTTTTGGAATTACATCTGACATTTCTGTGGTGTCCAAACTGGCAACGATTGCAAAACTTATAACATTAGCCTGAAACTATCGGCATCCACATATCGCATTAAGTGATGCTTTTACTTTATGTAAAAAAGAATCAGGATAAATTAGGTATGTCAGATATAAATGCGTTAACGGACGGCATATATGAATCAAAACCTGGCGGCATTACGCCACCAGTCGAGAGGGGAGTGAACCTCAGTCAGTACGTCTACCTTCGTTCCGCAAGGCGCTTCTTGTTGTGAATTACAAACTGCCCTGGCGAGAACTGCATCATTTCACCCCTAGCAACACACGTGCCTCTTCAACGGTTTGCCAAGAAGGCATTGCTACGCCAGATTGAGTGCCGTTGCCCCTGCGCTCACCTGTGTCACATTCTACATAAAGACGCATCAGCATCGCTTCTGTTTCAGCGGCCCGGCTATTATCCATTACCAGTTCTGCTGCGCGTCGTAGCTGTTCTGGAATGTCATTCCACATTCCCGCACCACTTCTGTCTTTGTTAGTGAGCAAGTCTTCAATAGCAGATGAAGCCATGTTAAGCAGGTCAGCCGAAACTAAAGGCATCGGCGGGGCGGTATAGAGGATTCGACGTCTTCCGCGTCTGTCTGGATCGTATTTATCATAAAAAGCTTTGTTCACATCTTCCCAGTGCCACTGAAGTTGCCCGGTTGCGTCATGGTGGCAAAACTCGCACTGATAAACAGGCGCAATCGACATAACTGCCTTTCCAATACGTGCCAGTACAGCAACTTCGTCAGCTCTGAGACTCATTGCTTCGCTTGGGTTACTACCCTCGGCAAATTCCAAAATTTGTTCAATACGTTCTGGTGTGAAAGTGGTCATAGGCTTTGAAAACATATTTTTCCAGTTGTGCTTACCATATCATCAGGCATTAGGAGCGTTAGCGAATAATTAACAGGTCAGGACCAAAACTAAATCCTTCCCCCATACGGTCTTCATGACGGGAGACATATGCCTTACCGTATTTCTCCAGATCCTGTAAGCGATCTTTTGCCAGATTCCACGAGTATTCCTGGCCCCACACGGGTCCGTCACGCCCGTCAAAGCGGTCAGGTTTACAATTTGCTTTCAGAAGAGCGTAGACATGCTCCACCGTGGGTAGCTGCAAAGCACTATTAGCCTGAGAAACGGCAGTATGCGTCATTTCTGTTCACTCTTTATTGATTTAGTCAGTTAAGCCGGTCAGGTAACTTTAACCGGCTACTCGTATTAAGATTTCTTTCCGGTTGCTTGTCAGTTAGCGGCGAAGATCAATTTCAAGGCGGGCTGTTTTGACCTTTGTTCCGGACTCCCTAAATGTATCATCCGGAAGAGGCGAAATTTGTCCGCCAAGTTGTTTGACTCGCTCCCTGAGCGCTTTTGTCAGTGTGTCTTCCCGGAACAATACCCCAGCTGACAGAATGGCCTGTAAGCGACCTCGCTTAGCGAGCATTGCGATGGCATGCATGACATGTTTAACGTCAGAGCGTTTAAGGAATGGTGGATTCATAACGATAACATCAAAAGTTTCATCGGGCTGGTACCCAAGAAAGTCGGTATGCACCAGCTCGACTCCTGTGCTAAGGACACTATCGTTCTTCACTGCAAGGAATCGCTCATCGTTCAATTCGATCCCGGTAATCAATGCATCCGGAGCCGCCAGTTTTAAGGCTTTCAGAATGCGGCCATCACCAAACTCTGGCTCCAGTACACGCTCCCCGGCAGCTGGTTCAGCGCGTAGAACCATATCTGTGACTAAATTCTCAGGTGTAGGGAAGAAATTGAACAGATCTCGTGGGATGTCAACCGAACCTGTCAGAATGATTTGCTCGATACGCTCAGCTGCATCCGCCGTAAAAATATGTGCCTGCTCTTTTCGGTTCCATTTGCCACCGGCGGCTTCGAGCACTTTGTTTGTCTTAACATAAATGCTGCGGTCGAGCTGGTCGGCCAGGAAAAGAAAGTTCCCTTCAGCACGGCAGCGAGATAAGACGTTCAGAACTTCAGTTGAGATTTGCATTAAAACTCCATTAAGAGGATTTACCCGCCTGGCGGCAGCGGGTTGGTTACTTAAACGGGACAATTCAGATTTGGCCTTGGTTAGTCGGCAGACAACAGCAGGGATGGGCTGTTATAAGAGAAGCGGTCAACGGGAGCCTTATCAAATCGCTGACCGCTTGCATCAGGGGTCAGAACGAGTCCGTTATGGGCGCAATGAATGTGGAGCAACATATCCCCGCCGGTGTTGATGTGTAAGGCAGGCACACCCTGATCGATTTCGAACATGACACCAAAACAGGGGTTACCTTCCTTGTTAACAACTTCACAGTGGATGTTATGTTGGCCGGTAACGCTGACCTGATAGGCCTGACTGTCCTCTTCTGGCAGTGTTTCCTCCTCCAGGCGCCAGTCCTGAAGTGTGAGGCTAATTTCAGGGGTGTCATGCTCTTTCTGAAGAGCCTGGATACCTTTACGGAACAGCTGCATCATTTCAGGAGTAAGGCAGTCTTCCTCAGCTCCAAAATGTTCTTTCCAGCCTTCAGGATCTGCATACATCCAGACGTTTTTAGCGAGCGAAGGTAAGGAAGCATCAGGCTCTACAAGGAGGTGAGGGATGTTCTCTTTGATTCCGAGATAACGTACCGGCTGGCCATTAAGCGGTAACCCATCCGACACTGTAACTTCTGTTCCTGGCAAGACGACGCTGTTTACCAGACCTCCACAATGTTCGGCCACCACGCGGCCTAAATCTGCCATAAACATCCGATGCTTTTCTGGTGAGTCCAGCTCACCAAGGAGTTCAGGTTTAAGCAGTAAACCGGTAATAATCTCAGTCAGTTCACGAGGAGATACTAATTTATACATTTTGTTTTCCTTTTCTGTGTTGGCTTTATATTACCAATCCAGATGCACGAGCTAATAACCTCCAGACAACTTTTTCAAAAATTATTTACTTAAAGCAGGGTGCTAATATGCGCAAGAAATGAATTTAGGAAGGACGGCTTCAAATTTAACTTTTTGGTTTTTTATTTTAGACGGACTTTAAAATAGCATCGTTGATAAAATAATAAACATGGTTTGTTTTTTTGTTTGTATTGACAATCAAATGGGTATAAATTAATTTACTTACATGGCGTATATTTAACGCCACCGCCCCGGCGGCACCGGGCATAAAAGGAAAACCATTTTGAAACCGATGCTCAAAAAAGATTTTTTTTCAGCTATTGAAAACCTTCTCAAAGCTGGCTTTCAACCTCGCTTTTACACTGTTAACAGTGGCCGAATCGGTCTCATTACATTCACTGATAAAAATGGAACAAAACAGGTTGAACAGGTTTATTCCTGCACTTCTTTAGCCGCCAATACTTTTGGAAAGCGCTTCACCACTTGGTTAGAAGAAATTTTTCAAAAGCATAATGAAGAAAAAGTAGCTGATTCCGGGTTCGAGGTTGGTAGCCGTGTCTGGGATAAATTGATGTATACGTTGCGCACCATTTCAGAAATTCGTGCCGGGGGGGTGCTGGTGCTGGATAACGGTGCACAGCGTACACTGGATGAAGTGCAAAAAACGGCACCTGAAACAAACCAGGTGGAGCCAAAGGAAATCTCTTCACTTCAGGAGCTGCTGAACGCTTCCAAAAATCTGGAGCCGACTTCGCCTGAGCTAATTGCGGCTCTTAATGAGGCTCTGTCAACCGCCATAAAACGGTGAATGCAACGGCAGTCTGGCACATCAGGCCTTGTCAGAGATTAGGCCTGAAAAGCACTTACGTACCGATATAACACCTAATTCCCCTCTAAGGAGATTGCCCTAAATGGCGATGAATAAAAAAGAACAAGCCGCGTATGATGAGCTGGTGGCACAGGCCAGAATAAACCGCGCTTTACGCTGGTCTGACTATGGCGTTGAACGCGATATGCCCGTACCAGAGGTCTCGGGGGAATACCAAAACGGCTGGAGCTTCAACACCGCCACTGGCACTGTTTATCCGACATGGAGCGGAACTACGGTTCACGGCACACGGGAAGAGGGAGAGGTTGTCGATGCAACCTCCCGCCGCATGCGAGGCATGAATGGTAGCCAGAACGGCATACCACAATACAGCACCAAAGAACGCGCCCTGAAGGCATTACGCTGTTCGCTTGAAATCAAGTTTGCCATGCAGCTGGATGCCATAGATAAAGCTATCGCAAAAGAAATAGAGCTGTCCACCGCTCGCCGGGAGAGCGATACATCAGATGCCTAGCGGTAAACCATCAATTCAGGCCCGTGATCAGAGGGGCCTTAACGCCCTGAAAGAGGCGGTTCCAGCGACGGCACAACTACAGATGCGGGTTACCCCTGAACGTAAACTGCGTTACGTCAATCAGGCAAAGGCCGAAGGTCTGGGTCTAACAGACTGGGTCCAAAAGCATATGGATAACGTGTGTGATCTGGCAGGCCAGCCTGAAATAACCATGTACAAAGATGATGGAGAAACAAGTGGCCAAAAATAACAACAGTCTCAAACAGCATGTCTTCAATATGCTGTCGGCTGGCAGCGAACTTAAAGAAGTGAAGCGTTTTCTCACCAGCAAGCGAGTTAAAGCCCGCCTGGCAGTGTCAATGATCCACGAGCAGGCGATTGCTGTGCAGAACACTGAATACCAGAATTATCCGGCTTATAGCTAACTGGTAACAACAATTACAGAGAGATACTTAAAATGAGCGTAAACCCAGAATACACCAGGGTTCAGCATGTCCAGATTATTCGCGAGCGAGATGGGCAGAAGGAAGTTGTTCGAGTCTATGATGAAGATGGCGACGTGGTTCTGTGTTTACCTGCCTACATTCAGGATGAGGAAATAAATCTTATTCTGCGCCGGTTGAATGACGTATATTCAGTCGGATATCGTGTAGGTGATGCAGCCCGCCGCCGCGCCATCAAAAAAGCGCTGGGGGATGATGAGGAGTAAGGCCATTTTTACTGGCAAGATATCTGTATACCGGAGTCTTTAGAGTACGTTCTAATGGCTCCGGATTATTAATACTGTTTTACTCATGCAATAAAAAGCAAACCAAAATTCTTTCGCTAATTCATTTTTAAATGCTCAAATCATTAAATGTAAGGAGCGTTATTTATCAATAGGTATGGCGTTCTTAATGGCTATTAAGCTAGTTCTGCTTTCGCTTGCTTCTGGAAATTAGGGAAACCTAATTTTACCCTATCAAAAAGTAACTTTTCTGGTTTTGTTGCATTCACGTAAACAAAAAAGTCCCGCCGGGCAGAAAAGAAAAACATCAAAAATAGCTATTTTCCCGAAAAGATCACGAACACTGAAAAAGTATCATGGGGAACCTGATCAGGAGACAACCCATGAAAATCAAACTAGCCCTGCTTATTGCATTTGCAGGTTTCAGCGCAGGAGCTTCCGCTGAAATCGCAGAATTCAGCTTTAAAGATACCCTGAACGTTAAAAAGACCGTATCGCCTGCATCCGTATGGATTAATCCGGTAACGAGCTTTGACGTTGCCGTTATTTCCGGTCTGGACCGTTATATTACGCTCAGTCTGCTGAAAAGTGACGGGAGCCTCATCTGGAGCACGAAAAGCAGCCTGGTTACCGTTGATGACCGTACCACATCTTCGACAGGCTTTGATTATTACGGCAAGACTCTGACCGTACCAGCGATGGGAGAAGATAGCTTCACCCTCAGAGAGGTGATTACCGACTTGCAAGGGAAGGAGGTCTCCCGGCAGGATTACCCGCTTGCAATTGACCGAACGCCTCCGGCAACGGGTACCATAAGTTATACGAGAAATGGGTGGAACTTTGGCAGCGAAGCGATCTTCACTTCAGTACCAGCCGGTATGCAGTACGCCAGCGTCCAGGCACTGGTCTTTAATGGACTGAGTGATAAAGGTTCCGGGCTTGCTAATGCTGAATATTTCATAACCGATGCCGCTGGAGTGGAGCGTAAAAAGCCAGCGGAAATTAATACAGTGGAAGGTAGCGTAACCGTTCAAGTCGCCGACGCAAGCAGCAATGCCCTGGCACCGGAAAACCGCTCTGAATATAAAGTGGGGATCTACCTTTATGACAAAGCGGGAAACAGGAGCGAACTAAGCCGCCGAAGCGTAATTGATCGGGTTAAGCCTGACGATATCATCCAGGTGCAGGACGCCACTACCGGATCATGGGTCTCCTATCAGTCTGGCATGACCGTCTTCCAGAACCCTATTTCCGTACGGGTATTAAGGAAGAAAAGTGACTTTACTGCTGTTAACGGTTCCAAATATGGCTGGGCGGACTCGAATTTCCAGACGTCCGATAGCACTTATAATATCTATACTTTCAAATACATATATCCAAATGTGGGGGATACTTATCATGAATTTCAGACTCTGGCGGGAGGAGTAAGACGAATTCATCATAACTCCCTCAACTTCACTCCAGCCCCGGCGATGGAAATAGCCCCGAAGATAGTGGCTAAAGAGATGTACCGGAGTGATACCAGTGAGTGGTTAACTCAGGCCTCAATCAGCGTTAAAACCGCCACCATTAGCCGCATAAAGGTAACCGCAGAACCCCGACCATACGTGCAAAAGTTCAGAACGGTAAAAAATGCAGCCTGGTTCTGCACTATTCCTGTCGGACAAAGTTCATGCGAGATGACGGTTAACTTCAACTACACCAGTGACAAAGGATTTGAGTATCTGCATCTTTACTCGGGAAAAGATGGTGACAGCATATTCGATGCGCTTGCTGGTAATTTTACGGTTATCTGGGATAACAACCCACCGGTGGTTAATGTCGCTCAGGTAAACAAGGCCTCCAAGACAATCACTATGACGGCCACCGATAATGATCGCGTCAACGCCTGGAACATCAGCTACTGGGATACCAAAGTTTTCGAAGCCACCCTTAAAAATGCCCGGGGGGAAACTTTCACCCTGAAGCCTGTGACTGTCAGTGAAAGCGATTATAAAACCAAAAACGCCACTTTCTCATACGCTGGTCTACCGGACGGGGATTATACGGTTGTTAGCGTGTCTGCCACGGATCTTGTTGGAAACACAGGAACCAAAACGCTTAATGCACCGCTGAAAATTGACTCAACGCTTCCGGTTATTGCGTTCAGCTTTAATGGCGCAGACGCAGAAGGAAAACTGGTTAAAGGGCTTGAGAACCTACGCATAAGCGTTACTGATGCCTCTGGGGATGCTTCCCTGATATCGCTTCAGCTCGCTGGTGGACCTAACTCTGAAAAGGTCACCCTTGCATTCACGCCGCTATCCAAGGATGTCTTTATTCCTGAATACCCCAGAATCTTCCCCAATACTGACGAATCGGGACAGATGTATCATCTGGAGGCTCTGGCTATTGACGAATCAGGTAACCGGACCACTAAAACGCTTAATTTTACCTACCAGCCAGCTAACCTGATTATGCTGGATAATCTCAAGACGCTGGCCACAGCCGTAGCACTGAAAGCAACGGACAACACGCCGCTGGCCATCATCCGAACCAGTGTGTTGCGTCGTCAGGACGGTTCTATCATTACCGGACAGTTAAACGGAACCCTGACTGTTCAGAAAAACGCCCAGTTCGGCGTTACGGTTGCCGGAGTTACGGTCCAGCCTGGTGAAACTAAATCGCTGTCACTGGATCTTGGTAATGGTGAAGAGCGCACATATCCCGTTACTCCCGCTGTAAGTGGTCAATCTGGCACGGCCACATTTACTATAGAATTCCCTCAAACATAAACCCTACACAAGGGTACGGTAGTATGCCGTACCCTGTTACGCCATCCTCAATGTAAAATGTAGAGTTGAGCATGACTTAATTATTACTTTCTCATTAAGTGTCTCTTAAACTGCAAACGGGAAAGTAATATTCCCGAGACGGGAAGGACTCCTTCCTTTTGGTTATAATCTATGATGCTAAACTGTGTAATTACACCGGAACAATGTCCTCGTTTAAATCGCTGGCACCAGTACATGATTTATCCATGAATGCTTTTTGATGCAATTTTACTTCAGAATGCTCTTAATTTTTTAAACAAATTATATTTGAATCCTTCGTGTATAAATTTGCAGCCCCTCTCTCAATGTTTTTTTAAAATATTTACTCTCAGGTTATTAGCCAGTAGATTCATTCTGTCATGATTACTCCAGAACTAACCGGAGGAATCACATTATGACCAAATATTATGATCGCAGTGGAATTGAAATCTCCAGCGCAAAAATCCGCTGTGTTGATTCTGTAAAAGGTACTGCGGAATATACTTTTCGTATTGTTTGCGATAAATGCAATGGGCGGGGAGAGCGTAAGCATTTTTATAGAAGTCGCTGTATGGCTTGTAAAGCCACGGGTTACAGCCTCGAAACGACCCGTACTGCTTACACGCTGAATGCGCTGTACCGCATTAATGCGCAAGCTGCCCGCAAAGTGTCAGCATCCCTGCAAGACGAGCGTTTAAGGACTGAAAGCGCCCACAGTTCTGCGTTCACAGCATGGTGCAGGTCTCATCAAAAAATGGTTGATGCAATCACCCAACAATCCAGTAGTAATAATTTTCTGGAAAGCCTTAAGTCTTCTTTAACCCACCAGCGTCAGTTAAGTGATAAGCAGCTGGCAGTTGCCGCCCGCATTTTAGGTATTCATTAATTCAAAGCCCTTTTAATTTAATTTTAAGGTCAATTATTACGGAGGAACTATGATCCATTCATTTAAAGACAGACGGCTTGAAAAGTTCTTCCGTAATGGAAAAACAACGGCAGGTATTCCTTCTGAAATTATTAACGCGATTCTGTGTCGACTTGAAACGCTGGATAATGTCCAGAGTGAGCGGGAGTTATTATCCAACAGCTTGCGTTATGAACGCTTAAGAATGACGTCAAACCGTTATTCCTCCATTCGAGTAAACTCTAAGTATCGATTATTCTTTGAATGGAATGATGGCGCACATAATGTTCATTTGTCTGCACATGACTATAAATCGCTCATCCATTAAGGTTAAAAATGAAGCTATTTTCAATTTCATCCCGGGATACAAGCATGGACGCGATGTTTTATATCCAGGCCAGTACTAAACAACAGGCAAGTTACATATTTAGTACCCTTTCCCCGAAGCCTACTGCGAACTGCCAGCTTACAGATTTGCAGAATGAGACGGTCGTCCCTTCCATAAGCCCTATTTCGCTTTCACTTAACCCCTGGTCGATCAATTCCCAGTCCCGAACCCGGGAACTGCGTATGGCCACGCATGGTCTTAACCTGATCTGTGCAGTCACGGATGAGCATACCCGTCAGATAGTTGACTTTTGCGATAACCTTGGACAGCAGCTTAAGGATCCGGACGACAAAAGCGCCTGGGTTAAGCTCATTAATTCTGAATGCGCTTTGCTTAATTCTCCGCGTCTCTATCCCGTTCTGCTTGAGCCGGATACACCGGCACAATTTGAAATCTTTGTGCCAGCTCCGGAAGATGGAGAACACGACACGGTCATAGCCAGCGTTGTTAAAGAATGTTTCGGAGATGAATGCCGGTACAGAGTAACGGACAAAGCTTTTGCAATGTCGGAAAAGCCAGTCATCAGGCTGGAAGCTCATTTCAATGACAAACGCGAAAAGGTTTTAGAACTGACCTTTTCCTGTTTCAATCTTTCACTCTCAGCGTCCGTGCATGAAAACCAGCTACGTCAGATTTTGTTACTTTGCGAAGACTTTGGCGTAAGGCTTCAGGGTAGAGCAGGGGCATCCTGCCACGTTAATATGCGCAGTGCTTACCGTCGTCTTGCTCATGTTGGCACCGGCTCTCGCCCAGGTGATGACAGTGATGTGCGGGTCTATACCTCGTTAAAAGAAGAAAAAGATGTTAAGAGGCTGCTTGATAAGTCAACCAGGGGAAGTGAGCTTGTACCGGCGAGGCACGGGCAGCAGTTTAACGGGGTCTTAGTGAATGCCACACCCGCATCGGCCACTACTGGTTTCATTTACCTTTCGCATGATTTTCCGGAAGGCCAGTTTATGATGACAGCCGAGGTGTTGCATGTTGGAATTACACCAGGCGGTATTTACTACATTGAAACACTGGACGGTTACCGGTTTATCGTGACAGCGTTTGAGAAGGGATTAATGAACGGTTTGAGGGAGTTTATAGCTGCAAATGAGGAATATTTTAAGTATTACCGCTGGTCTTAGTATCTGAGCTGAAACCGGTAGGCCAGGGAAGGCAACCGGGAAAATGCAATTTAACCTGATCCTATACCTACGACTATCTTTATCCACTTATAATAGCCTCACCAAATTATAATGCCCGATCACCGCATTTGCTTAAACCTCACATATTCTTCTTATGCTTCCCCTGATAATCTACGACCGAAAGACAAAGGAAAGTGAATACGAAATAAGATTTATGAGCACATAAAAGTTACTTTTCCTTGGTGGCACATCACAAACATTGTGGGTTTCATAATCCTTTTTGTTATTTAAAAAGGATGTGTTCAATTCTAATTAAAGGTGGTATTTTTTTTGAAAGTTTGCTGGGAGGTTATTAGCTGGGGGGATGGGTAACAGTATAATAAGTACAGATGAAAAGGAGGTTTTATGAAAGCGTTAGACGTGGTTTCAACTCAACTCAACTTTATTAATCTGTTGGATCAGGCAGGATATGCTCTTTCAGAAATTGTTGTAAAACGCTTCAGTGCTGCACCAGCCTTTAACGAAGGGCACTGGTTGTTCATTGCAGAGCAGGATAACCGCTACATTGAAGTGGTCTGTATTCTCTCTTTAGCTTCAGAAAGCGGAGAGCAGCATATTGATGTTTTTATTAATATGTTCGAAGACCCGATTGATGATGTTATTTCACGAAACATTGAAACCAAAACCTTTGCGACGCTTTATAAATACATTGAACGTATACCTTTTACTCCGGGTGTAAAGAAAGAATTCTTGAGCAGTATTGAGAACATCAATTTTAGTTAATCAAAAACCACAACTTTTTGCCACCAAGTTATTAGGTAATGCTATCAACCTGATATAATTACCTTAACATGAATATGAGCGGAGCCGGGTTATGTCTAATAATACTGAAGTCATTAGCTGTGATTTATTTTCAACTCTATCTTCACTTAATTTTAGCACCGAGGATATTACAGGTTTGACTCCGGCCAACTTTCGAAAGGGAGCTTTCTTACATGCAAAAATTTCTGCTAGCCAGGCCACGCGAGCGACTGATATTTCCATTCAATTACTCACGGATCGTGTTTCAGGTGAAATGAACTACGTAATAGTAATTGGCAGGCACGAAGGACTCCTGCAAAGCGAAGCAATTGACCCAAACGCTGATAAGCAATACCGGGAAAACCGTTATTCTCGCCATTTTATCTCAGTAACCGATGCCAATACCAAAGCCCTGAAAAAAACCTGCAAGGTAATGAAAACATATATCAAAGAGCAGGCATTTAAGCCTAACACCTGGGGGCACAGTTTCATTAAGGGTTGATTTATTCTTGCCCCGGTGAGCCGGGGCAACGCTAAATTAACCTCAAACTGTGCTGGAGGCACAAATGTCTGAAAAACACTTTATCGTTAAAATCCAGAACCGAAACGGCGACCATGAGAATAGCTATGTTCGGTTACTCGTCAGCGATTGTGAGAAAAATGCTTGCCAGACGGCACTCATTTCAGAGTGCCATGGCGAGCTTGAACAGCTGAGTTTTGAAGACGGTGGGGTTTACGACTACAACGGCGAAAATCACTACAGTGTCAGGAGCTGCGTGGAGGTTGCTCCAGAAGACGTTGCAACTTTGCAACGCTTCCTTTAACACCTGCGACATTTGATTAAATATCGGGCGTCCGCTACAGGATGCCCGTGATTTAAACGATTCCTCAAAGATCGCTGTCACTCCTGATAACTGTATTAAGAGCAGGTTTGTGATAGGTTCAGCGTAACAACATTACTGGAATTTTGGTTGCCTTGATGAAGAGCTGCTTTTCTGATTTACCCGTTAAAGACGGCACGTCCGGAACCTGGAAACTGGACACATTCGAAATTACCGCAGATAAGGCGATGAGCCTCGCCCTTCGTGCCGAGTATACAGGTAATACAGACGAGTTTATCCCGCCCGGTAGATATCGGCGTTTGTCCAACGGCTGGGATGTGGTGATGTCCAATACCCCGATGGAGATCAGAACCTGCCAGGATTTTTTAGAGCGAGCCACCGGGCGCGTGCTCATTAATGGTCTTGGTCTGGGGATGGTGCTTCACGCCATTCTTCAAAAAGAAGATGTAACCCATGTAACAGTAATTGAAAAAGAACAGGACGTTATTAACCTCGTTGCGGCCTCGTTTGCAAACGATCCTCGCGTTGAAATTATCCATGCTGATGCAATGATGTATTGCCCACCAGCAGGCGTCACGTACAACGCATGCTGGCACGACATATGGCCAGACTTCGCAACAGCTAACCTCTCACAGATGGATAAGCTGGAAATTAAGTACCGGGACATCTGTGAATGGCAGGGCTCGTGGGGCAGGGAGGAGTGTGAGCAAAAGCACATTGAGTTTCAAAATCTTGGGGCTGATTGAGTACAACTTTTGAAGGTGTCTCCGCTAAAGAAGACTGGGTCTCTTTGCGCATGCCCAGCTGTGCTGCATGACCTGACAAAGCCTATAAATAAACAGATCGGTTTGATTTAGTAATCCCCCTTCCAACCATCAGGCCGATATTTAAACTGCATCTCCATTAAGGATGGCTGATGAGCACGATTTCTACGGATTTAATTGCACGGATCTACGCAGCCTCCGAATTGCCGTTGAGCAACGACGAGCTTTATCGCGAAGTGCAGCGTGAAACTGGCATGTCGGATGCCGAATTGCACGAACTGAAAGAATTTGGGTCAGATAAAACCAGAACCAGCGGCGTCAAACACAAAGTACGCTGGTTTCAGCAGACTCTTCGGCAGGCCGGAGTCATCGAACGCGTTCCAGAAAAACGGGGCGTCTGGAGATACTCCTCTAAGACGAAAACAAACCTACACGAGTCATGGGAAAAGCTCTGTGTTGTCGGTTTCTCAACTTCTCTTGGGGCATCGGTTTTTGGAAACGCCTATGCCTTCTTCAGCAATATCACAGAGCAAATTCATCTTTGCCTGACCTCGCCGCCTTACCTCCTTCGAAATTCAAGAGACTACGGGCATGGCGGGGGGCGTGGCGAGCAGGTTTATATTGACTGGCTTCTGCGTATCCTCGAACCGATCGTGAAACAGCTTGTACCCGGCGCAAGTGTGGCATTGAATATCACTCAAGATAGCTTTAATAGGGGCAGGCCTTCACGTTCTCTGTATCTGGAGCGTCTGACACTGGCATTATGTGACAAGCTGGGGCTTGAGCTCATGGACAGGCTTCAGTGGGTGAATCGCAGTAAGCCCCCATCGCCAACGCACTGGGCATGTAAGCAACGAGTGCAGCTCTGCTCATCGTATGAGCCTGTGCTGTGGTTTACCAATGATGCGAGTAAGGTTCGTTCAAACAACTTACGTGTACTGCAACCGCATTCAGAGCAGCATCTTAAATTGCAGGCAGCAGGCGGTGAAAATCGCACGACCTTTTATGGTGATGGGGCGTACCAGCTTAAAAGCGGATCCTTTGGAAATAAAACAGAAGGAACGATCCCCAAAAATACTTTGTTTTACGGCAATAGCTGCGCTGATACGAGATTTTGCCATTCCATTGCCCGCGAGCTAGGTTTTCCGCTGCATGGTGCAACGTCTCCTACCAGGCTTGCAGCGTTTCTGATTGAGTTTTTGACAGAGCCGGGAGATCTTGTTGTAGATCCCTTCGCTGGCCTGCATAAAGTTCCCATCGCAGCCGAGCGACTTGGCAGACGTTGGCTGGCGACGGACAAAATCATGGAATGGCTGGCGATTTCCCGAAACCTTTTTACGGCCGCACCGGGATATAAGAGTAACCCCATGCTGGACGAGCTCGCCGAACTGTATCGGGCTTAATGCAAGTTAACGGTTTTGATAAAGTGGTTTGAAGCGACAAGCGGTTTATTCATTTTGCATTGTTTCTACCATAAAATGACAATATTAACGGCTTAGCATACGCCGCAGAGATAATTAGGGTGCCATTCATTTCCGGTTGTCTGTATTAACGAGTGTATTCAATATTCACTTGTTTCTCCGATATAGACCCAACAAAAAAAACTGATGGTTGTGATACAGAACTTGTTGAATTAACATCCGGTACATTAACTATATTGGTAATTTAGACGGTTTCTAAATTAAAGGTGGACAGATATGAAGTCAGATACAGAAATGGTTTCTCCTATCGAGTTGCACATTGGCGATCATGTCCAGCGGCATGGTGCTTTATTTGAGGTTATGCATATTGTTGAATCCGAATGCGATATTCCCGGCGGCATCCGGGTAGCAGCATGCATTTCACGGGTTATCGGTGACGTTACGGGCAATATTCCTCGTGGTTGGCTGGAAACACCGAAGCGTATGGCTGAGCGAGGAGTTAAGTGGGCGACGAGTCTGCCTGAGGGGCTTTACTTTAACATCCAGGGGAACGCACATGCGAAAGTAAGCCGGGTTATTCGTAATGTGACTAATTGAAACTTTTTTCTGAATTGCGGTGTAAAAGTTACTTTTCACCGCATCGTTTTCCCTAACTACTAAATCAGAGCTTCTCTGAAATAAGCGGATTTAACCGCTAGCGATTTATTCAGGCCATTTTATTCTAATCATTATCCTACACTTCAAAAATATTCATTATTTTTTCTTCTGACCTATTAGCCAGAATTCTCGATTCGGTATCATTTACTTACGGTAAATCTTTTGAAAACGAGGTAAATGGCATGCATTCTCAGGATCCTATCACGAAATTAACCCAGACGTTGCAACGCGACGATGGTTCTCAGGTTCGTATTGTAGCGCAGCGGGGATATGGAAGTGGGCTTACAGCCTCGCTTGATGTGTACGTTCTCCGTCGTGATTCCTCTGAAAGCAACTGGTCACTGTGCGGAAAAGATCCTCACCCAGAGTGGAGAAAGATGTCAGTAGATGAGTATCAGAAATTTGGACGCTCTGAAATGCTGCGTTATGCCACACCAGGTGAAATTCTCAGGGTGGCATCCGCTATTGGCCAGCCAATGAGCTTCCTCGATGGCAACCCTGCGTTTTAGCCCGAACCCTGGCGACGCCTTTTAAACCGGCGTCATTCTTTTTACGAGCAACAGACGGAGAAAAAATGAATCTGAACGAACGAAGCACGAGCGCAGCAACGCCAGATTTGAGCCGACTTTATCTCATTTCCGGGCGCATTATGTTTGATGATGATGATCAGGCCTACCTGGTCGAAGCCGACTCCCCTGGTGATGCAGAGGAGGCTTTCCGGCATCATATTGCTGACAGTGCCGACGACTTAGAAAAGGTGATTATAGTTTCCTCTACAAGTTTCGCTTCAGCTCACAGCAGTCGCGTAATTTGTCGGCCTGCCGTGAAGTAATTTCAACTTCCAATGATATTTCCCTCTTTATAAAAGCCGCCGTCTGGCGGTTTTTATTTGCAAAAATGAATATTAATCCTGAATGATATTAATTTAAGATGAGGTAGTGTTCATATTCTTCTTCTTAATATTTTTTCTAAAAAAACGCCTTCAGGTTATTAGTTGGTATTAGTGTATTTGTTATGATCTTCTCATCAAATACATTAATTAAATAATCAAGGAGTCAACTGTGGCAGATAATTATACTCAGGCGTCGTTTATTATTCCCTGCACTCAGGAGCAGGCAAAAATGGCACAAGAAGCAATCACATTCGTTACCGAAGCAGAAATTGCAGAAGGTGAGCGTTTGCTTGATAAGCCACTGACAGATTGTTCTCTGACTGAGAAGCTGATCCTCAGTATTATCGAGAACCACCCTGAGTATGACCCTTCTGAGCCGAGCTTTGGGCAACCATCCTGCCCAGACTGCAATTATGAACTGTTGTTCGCAACAGAAGTTACCAGCAGTGGGCTGGCAGTTTTTCATGGAGAGACCATTGATCTTGACCATGCAATTTGCCTCACAACTGCCGTGCTGTCGGTATTCGACCTCTCGGAAATGGTAACAATTACTGCTGCATTTACATGCAGTAAAAGCCGGACAGATGAATTTGGGGGTATGACTATTCTGGTCACAAAGGATACCCACTATTACCAGGATGGCTGTCAGTTTTCTCGTCTCATGAATGAGGCTCACAAAGCCGGTATCCAGTATGCTCTGTGTAAAGTGACGCATTACCACGGTGAGAGCAGCTATGTGGCAAGCTATGTCCTGAGCTGCGACGTAGCGGATTCAGCCCAGGAGGTCGTTAACAAACGACTGAAGGCATGTGCCGGAAAAGAGCCAGAAGACGGAATCTATATTCTGTGTGAAGAAGACAACACTAGTCTTTCGGTCGAACTCGTTACAGAACTGTCTCCGCTCGATTACGACAAGCTGAGCAAGCTTCTCCCTTCCCTTGACACCCTTTGCGGCGCTTAAGCCTGCCAATTACCGTAGCCACCGGTTTCCCCGGTGGCCTGGAGCCTGCCATGACCAATAAATTCATAGTTTCTACCGTTGATTGTATCAATGAATTTGCAAGTGACGTTCCGCAGAGTGTTTCCTTACGGATAGATACAATGCTTGAACAGCGTATCCGCAAATTGGCGGCATACGTGAAAGAAAACGATCTTCATTTAACTGAGTTTTACTTCTATGAGGCTTTGTTGAATAAATCGAACTTTTGCTGAGTTGAAGGATCAGATCACGCATCTTCCCGACAACGCAGACCGTTCCGTGGCAAAGCAAAAGTTCAAAATCACCAACTGGCCCACCTACAATAAAGCCCTCATCAACCGTGGCTCCATAACTTTCTGGCTGGATGATGAAGCTATTCAGGCCTGGTATGAGTCGGCAACGCCTTCATCACGGGGAAGACCTCAGCGCTATTCTGACCTTGCCATCACGACTGTGCTGGTCATTAAACGCGTATTCAGGCTGACCCTGCGCGCTGCGCAGGGCTTTATTGATTCCATTTTTTCTCTGATGAACGTTCCGCTACGCTGCCCGGATTACAGCTGTGTCAGCAGGCGGGCAAAGTCGGTTAATGTCAGTTTCAAAACGCCCACCCGGGGTGAAATCGCACACCTGGTAATTGATTCCACCGGGCTGAAGGTCTTCGGTGAAGGCGAGTGGAAAGTCAAAAAGCATGGCCAGGAACGCCGCCGTATCTGGCGTAAGCTGCATCTCGCCGTTGACAGTAAAACACATGAAATCATCTGCGCTGACCTGTCGCTGAACAACGTTACGGACTCAGAGGCCTTCCCCGGGTTAATCCGGCAAACCCACCGGAAAATCAGGTCAGCCGCCGCCGATGGCGCTTACGATACCCGGCTATGTCACGATGAACTGCGGCGTAAGAAAATCAGCGCGCTTATCCCGCCCCGAAAAGGTGCGGGTTACTGGCCCGGTGAATATGCAGACCGTAACCGTGCTGTTGCGAATCAGCGGCTGACCGGGAGTAATGCGCGGTGGAAATGGACAACAGATTACAATCGTCGCTCGATAGCGGAAACGGCGATGTACCGGGTAAAACAGCTGTTCGGGGGTTCACTGACGCTGCGTGACTACGATGGTCAGGTTGCGGAGGCTATGGCCCTGGTACGAGCGCTGAACAAAATGACGAAAGCAGGTATGCCTGAAAGCGTGCGTATTGCCTGAAAACACAACCCGCTACGGGGGAGACTTACCCGAAATCTGATTTATTCAACAAAGCCTCTTTTCTTTTAAAAATAAATTATTCAGATTTATTTTCTATTGATTTAATGAGGTAGGGAATGACAGAAAGTGCTTTGCTTTTGCGAGAGGCATTTAATGAATCGGTTAACTATATGACATGGTCTTTTTATTCACTGATAACTGCTTACGTTTCGATGGCTTTTTATGATAGAGTTGAGGTTAAGACCCGAATAAATAATTATCTGAATAAGTTACTTTTCGTGATTGCTATGTCCGTTTTTATCCCAAATATGTACTTTGTTTCAATGGTGTTCAGTCAGAAGTTAGGCACCGCAGCTGGCGTTGCGTCATTCATTATTGGGCTACTTTTCATGATGTTAAACTCGGCACCTGTAATTACTGGTATCGTACAGCAGCGCAAAGATTGAGTTTTATGAGTATAGTCAGTTGGGTTTTCATCTGTTTTATCAGACTTAGAAAAATGAAATCTTTCAATTCATTGATTTTAAACGCAAAAAAATTTCTAAATGATCAGAATTATAGGGTGCTCATTTTGCACAGCAGTAGGGGTTGACCATTCAATGGAAACGCTCCTTCGAACTGACCCGGAGAAATACGGTTATCAGGCTGGCCTGAGTCGTCTTCAGCGATTTCTTTCTAAGATCCAGTACGACTGGAGCCTGCGGGATTATATCGGTCGTAAAGTGTTCGAAGGCGGATATGTGCGTCTTCAACCCAATATCTTTTCTTCGTCCCTGACTGAACGTCTTTTTCATGCCTGTTGCAGCCTTGATTATGTTGAAGCAAGACGTGCGGCAGAGCATCGCAGAAAGCTACTTTCCGGCGAGGTTGACGATACGGCTTATAACCGTCGTATGGCTGAGCCACAATTTCGGCTTGTACAGGAAGCAAACGTGATCCACGTTGATTTCCTCTGGTCGTTGCACTGTTTCAACCCTCGCCCGTTTCGGGCAATTGAGATCTATCGCAGGGTCTGGGAAGAGGCCGATCTGGACCTTCTTGAGGATGAGCCTGACATGCAGCCTGTGCCCCGTACACCAATGCCAGCTCCACTCTGGATGAAACTGCCCGGAGGCCGGTTCGGTACAGCTTATGATGGACTGACTGATACGTTGCCGCTGATGACCTATTTTGACGGGCAGGCTGACCCCAGGGCTTCACGTAGCCTAAAGACCGGAGAGAGCAGTTCTGTCGTCGTGGCATTCGAGGAAGAGGATGAGCTGACTGTTGAAGAAGATACGGCGTCCTGGATTATCTGGCATGAATACGACGGGTTACGCCAGCGCATCGCTGACGGTGAGTTTACTCCAACGACTGCTGCTCAGTATCTTCTTCGTTATGGCGCGGTCCGAATTTCAAAAGGCAAGGGCGCTGTCTATCATCGTCTCGCACAGCGGGGACAAACCTTTTCCCGCCTGGGGATAGGCGACAGAGTGTCGCTTCCAGAGCTGGTTGCCAGTCGGCGTTTTAAAATACTCAGTGATTCTGCATACCGTCAGGTTGTAGCCCGGAAATTGCGTGGACAGATAAAAAAGTTCAGATTCTGGGCATGCGTAGCTGCCTGTGTTCAGTTGCACGTACACAACAAGACGGCACTCGGAGAAAGAATTTTAACGTTACTCGAAGGTGAGAGGGAACAGCAACAAGGTGCGATCCAGGCGAAGCTGAAGGCGGGAATGATGGATGCAGTTCTAACTCTGTGTAACCAGCGACTCCGGGTGAAAGAAAATACTAACCAGCCAGAGGAGTTCCGCTATTACCGTGCCGTAAGAGCTCGTTTCATGCGCCATTTATCTGAATGCCTTAAGCCAGAAAATGGCGGCGTTATCCGTGACGTTATCTGGGAACTGAGGGTGCTGAGCAGTGCTCACGGTACGACCAAAACAGGTTTTTACTATGTCGATAGCAATCGCCCGACAGCGAAAGGACTGTTAAACCGCCTTCTGATGAGGATGGTCAAGCAGGTCGTATAAGCGTCTGAAACGCGAAACACACGAAAATGGAGGGGTTATACAAAAAAAACTTAGCTTTGATCGTGATGTAATGTGGACATCATGTCCAAGCGTTGCTGCATCCAGAAAAGTAACTTTAATCCTGTTGATACAGCCCTTGCATTACCTGTTTACGCATAGCGTGGAAACGTTCTAATTAAACCAGACGAATATAAATTTAAATTAATTCACTCACCCCCGGAATCGGGGAACTAAACAAAAGGATCATCAATGCAAAATCAAAATACACCCGCTCAGGAAAAACACACCGTATACCTTTTTAATGCCGAACATGCTGACAAGACAGCCGCCAAGCAAGCCGGGAAACTCTTCACGCTGGACATTGAACACCCAATGACCCTCAACGATCTCTCGCTGCTGTGTGAGTCGGTCGCGGACGCTGTGGGAGCACCTGGCGGAATTAAATATGAAATCACAACAGAGCCTAATGGGGTTCAGGAGGAATACTGAATCAGTGTGGTGTGAGTCCATTTTAATTTGACGTTTCATGAGTTCTATCGAGAGGCTGAAGTATGACTTTGAAAATGGAAAGTTCCCGGACTTCCAAGCCTGAGGGGCCATTTGTATTAATCACTTTTGAGGGGGACGAATTTCTTTTTGATGACAGACATAATGTCGTCAAGATAAATGGCAGGCCTAAAAAAATGGATGTAAAGCGAAATTATTTTGAGTCCGATCTGGGAGAAGGGAAAGCGAAATACTGGACTTTAAATATCGAAGAGGCTCATCGGTT
This sequence comes from Enterobacter cloacae complex sp. IR5450, assembly GCF_049238665.1. Taxonomy (NCBI): domain Bacteria; kingdom Pseudomonadati; phylum Pseudomonadota; class Gammaproteobacteria; order Enterobacterales; family Enterobacteriaceae; genus Enterobacter; species Enterobacter cloacae complex sp. IR5450. The sequence continues at coordinate 816 of NZ_JBMKIC010000012.1, read as the reverse complement.
CAATTCGATTGATGAAGCGACAGAACAACTTTGTAAACTGAGTCGCCCTCATCTGATCAAAATTCGCAAAGTTGAGGGGGTATCTGAATGACCAAAGAGATGTTTTTACGCATTTTAAATGAGGCACAGGCTCGTGTGGATAACGATTCGCTTCCGCTTGATGTTCGTATCCGGTCACGCACCACGGTAAATGATTGCGTCATCCGGGCAGATAAAGAGGGGTGGCCTATTGAGTATAAACAGAAGGTCTGGGTAGATGCAGTCAGTGGCTGTTATCTTTAGCGGTTACTTAAGCCAGTTCCTGTGCCCGTGAGCTTAGTAAAGGCGGAAAATGATATGGTCAAGGTGATAAATATCAACGGGAATTTAGTTGAATTACCTGAGCCCTCAGCAAAGTTATCCAAAGCTGAATCACCTGATGGTAGGTTCTCAAAACCTAAAAATAAGATCTCTAAAATACAGCGAGCTGAGCTGCGAATGAAATTTGGGGGGCGTTGTGCCTATTGTGGTTGCAAGCTTCCTGAAAAAGGGTGGCATGCCGATCATGTTGAGCCTGTTCGACGCGACTTTGAACTGGTGAGAGCCCCTGTCGGCAGCGGCGTAACTCATGTTGCCCGAAGTACGGGTAAGGTTATGCACCCTGAACTGCATGCTATAGAAAACTTATTTCCATCATGCGCCCCCTGCAACCTTTTTAAAGGAGCTTTTAGTGTTGAAGGAATGAGAAAAGAAATGGCACTGTTGCAAATAGTCGGTGGTGATAAACTTATCATCCCCTTTTGCTGATGGAGCTGCACATGAACCCATTCAAAGGCC